>CAJLBR010000016.1 GCA_905204915.1 uncultured Clostridium sp. | reverse complement strand
GGAGATTATGTACCACTATACGAAAACTCTGGAATGATTTCAACTCAGTACACTATGACTCTTTTAGAAGAATTGGGACTTCTAAAAATGGACTTTTTGGGCCTTAGAACTTTAACTGTAATTTCTGATACCATAAAATTAGTAGAGAAAAATTATGGTATAAAATTTAGTTTTGACAAAGAATATAACGATAAAGAAGTATTTAAGATGTTGTCTGATGGAAATACTGAAGGGGTATTTCAACTTGAAAGTAAAGGGATAAAAAGAGTAATAAAAGAATTAAAACCGGACTCTATAGAGGATATAATAGTGGTACTTTCACTATATAGACCAGGACCAATGGATCAAATTCCAAGATATATAGAAAATAAAAGACGTAAAACTAATATAATTTATACACATAAAGCATTAGAACCTATTTTAAAAGATACATATGGATGTATGGTATATCAAGAACAGGTAATGCAAATATTTAGAGAACTTGCTGGATACAGCTTTGGTAGAGCTGATTTAGTAAGACGTGCTATGAGCAAAAAAAAGATACAAGTGATGAATGAAGAAAGAGGTAAATTTATTAGTGGAGCTCTAAAAAATGGAATAGATGAAGAAAGCGCAAATAAAATATTTGATGAAATGTCAGACTTTGCTAAATATGCCTTTAACAAATCACATGCTGCTGCATATGCGGTTGTAGCATATCAAACAGCCTATTTAAAGAAACATTATCCTCATGAATTCTTTGCGGCAACAATGAATAGCTTAATGGGAGATTTTAATAAGATTCCAGAATATATAAGTGAATGTAAGAAATTAGGTATAAAAGTATTAAAACCTGATATAAATGAGAGTTATACAAAATTTGCTGTTGTAAATCAAAAAATAAGATTTGCACTCGTTTCTATAAAAAATGTTGGAGAAGGTGCTATTAATTATATTTTAAATGAAAGAAACAGAAACGGAAAATTTGTAAGTTTTATAGATTTTGTTAAGAGAACAGCTGGTGATACAGTAAATAAAAAATGTATAGAAAGTCTTATTAGAGCTGGATGTTTTGATGAAATAGAGAAAAATTATTCAAGATTTGATTTATTAGAATCTTATGAGAGTATTGTAGATAGCATTGTAACTAGCAGAAGAAATAACTATGAAAATCAAATTAACTTGTTTGATGGTGGGGCAAATCAAAAGCAAGAGGAAATTATAATAAGAAAAAGTAATCATAAAGCAACTAAAAAAGAATTGTTAGATATGGAAAAGGAAATGATAGGACTTTATATATCTGGTCATCCATTAGATGAATATAAAGAATATATTGATAAGGTTTCTACAGTGACACTTAGAGAATTAAATTCACATCTTGAATTTAATATACAAGATGGAGAAGATGATGAATACGAAGAAAAAAATGTAGACTATGATGGAAAACAAGTTATCGTCTGTGGTATAGTAACTAAGTCAAAACTCATGAATACTAGAACTGGAAAACAGATGATATTTGCAGATTTAGAAGATATGTACGGAAGTGCTGAATTAGTTGTATTTCCTAAATTATTAGAACAATTTTCAAGTTTATTGGCCCCAGAGAGCATAATTAAAGTTAGTGGAAAGGTTAATATAAAAGAGGGCGAAAAGGCAAAAATTTTAGTTAATGACGTTCAGAAAATAAGTAAACAAGAAAAAATATATATAAGAATGCCAAAAGATAAGTTTAACCTTGAAGATAGAGTAATAGAAGCGGTAAAGAATTTACCTCAAGAGTGTAAAGGAAATGTACCAGTTTACTTATATTTTGATGGTACTAACAAATTGAAAGTAATTGGTAGAGCTTTTTGGCTTACCAGTGAGAAAAACGTTATAGAAAAACTTGAAACTATGTTTGGAAAAGAAAATGTTAAAGTGAAGTAGTAACAATCTAAAACATATTGAATATTTTACATAATTATGGTATAATATTTGAAGTAACTAAAAAATCACTTTATGAGTATAAAAGGAGAATAAACTATGAAAAATTTTCATGCATTGTTTCGGTTTAGCGTATTTATTGGAATAGAAATATTTCTTATAACCCTTATAATAGCGATACTTATGGTATTTAACCTTAAGATAATAGGATTAGCCTTAATGTTAGTAGCATATGCTGTTTCTATAATGTTTTACAATAACCCAGATAACAAAAAGTTTGTAGATAAAATTTTGAAATATCTTTTACATTTCTTTGTTTATGAAGAGGAGATAGAAGAGGAACAAGTTTACTACATCAAGACAAATGACAATAATTTAAAAAATAAAAATATCCAGAATTAATTTTCTGGATATTTTGTTTATATTATATTGTGTTAATAAAATATAATTATTTATTTCCTTTAACAATTTCTGTTGCAGCTCCAAGAGCGCCCATTGCTTTAGTAGCATCAAAAGGAATAAATACTTTATTTGCACTACCTTCAGATACTTTCTCTAATGCTTCTAAAGATTTTAAAGCAATAAGATTTTGGTCTGGTTTAGCTTTCATTATAGCTGAATATACTAAGTCAATTTCTTCAGCTTTTGCGTTAGCTACTTTTTTGATTGCTTCAGCATTACCTTCAGCTTCTAATATTTTAGCTTCCCTAACACCTTGAGCACGTCTAATACTTGATTCTCTTTCAGCTTCAGCATCTAATATTGTAGATTGTTTAGCACCTTCAGCCATAGTAATTTGCGCTTGTCTTTTACCTTCAGCTTCAAGTATAGCAGCTCTTTTATTTCTTTCAGCATTCATTTGTTTTTCCATTGCATCTCTTATATCAACTGGCGGTTTAATATCTTTGATTTCAACACGGTCAATTTTACAACCCCATTTATCAGTTGCATCATCAAGTACTTGTCTTAATTGAATGTTTATTTGATCTCTTGAACTGAATGTTGAGTCAAGATCCATTTTACCAACGATATCACGAATTGTAGTAATTGCTAAGTAAGCAATACCTTTTTGTAAACTTTCAATTTCATATACTGCTTTAGCAGGATCCATGATTTGATAGAAAACAACTGTGTCTATTGTTATTGTAACGTTATCTTTTGTGATAACACCTTGTGGTGGAACATCCATTGTTTGTTGTTTTAAGCTTACTACAGCTCTTGTATTATCAATAAATGGTAGTATGAAGTTAAGACCAGCTTGAGCAGTTTTGTGATATTTACCAAAACGTTCAATAATTCTAACTTCAGATTGTCTTACAACTTTAATAGAATTAAATGCAATTAAAGCTACAAAAACTAATAAAATAATAAAAAATATTGGCATAATAATCCTCCTTTAGATTTTTTTAACCTTCAATTTTATACTTTCAATATCTTCGACTATAACTGTTGAGTTTTCCTCGATAACTTCATCATCTGAAGAAAATGCAGTCCATAATTCTCCAGCAACTTTTACTTGGCCCGTAGAATTTAAGTTATTTATTTCTTTTATAACAACTCCAGTTTTTCCAATCAAAGAATCTTTACTAAGAATCATATCATCTTCATTAGATTTAAATAATTTTTGAGCTAAAGGTTTCATAAATATAAACATTAATGTTGTTGATATTGCAAACACTATAATCTGTATATTTAAATCAAATCCTAATAAAGCTGTAAAGGCAGCAAGTAAAGCTCCAATTCCAGGCCAAAACATGAAAAATGATATTGAAATTATCTCAATTAGCATAAAGATACCGGAAAGTATTAACCAAAATGCCCAGATCGGTAATGACATAAAATATCCCCCTTTCTGATACTTATTCTAATCAAGTTAAATTATACTATATAGTGATAAAAAAAACAAGAAAAAGCGAAAAAATTGTGAAATAGAATATGAAATGTTGAATTATTTTTAACAATAAGTTATACTTAGAAAAAAAGGAGATGATAATATGGAAGAAAATATTGATCCAATATCAAATGGTTCTACAACATTTAGTAATAATGATGTGTTTAAAAAAGCCTTTTTATGGATGTTTTTAGGGCTTTTGGCTACTGGTATAATAGCATGGTATACATATTCAACAGGAGCACTATTTAATTTTGCAATGACTGGAGGACTGGCAATTTTAGCTATAATTGAAGTTGTTGTTGTAATAGTTTTTTCATTAGTATCACACAAATTACCACCAAGTGTAGTAGGGGTGTTGTACTTTGTTTACGCGGCAATAAATGGTGTTACAATGTCAAGTATATTCTATGTATATGAATTAGGTTCAATAGTTGCAATATTCTTTGTAGCAGCCGCTGTATTTGGAATATTTGCTCTTTTAGGATATACAACAAAAATTGATTTATCTAAAATAGGAACAATAGCACTTGCTTTATTATTTGCATGTATTATTGTAAGTATTATAAATTTATTCTTAGGTAATAGTTTTATAGACATGGTTATATCATGGGTTGTGTTAGTACTTTTCTTTGGAATCACAGCATATGATGTTCAAAAAATAAAAAATATGGCTATGGTAGAGGGGCCATATCAAGATAAACTTCATATATATGCAGCTATGGATATATATCTAGACTTTATAAATATATTCTTAAGAATATTAAGCTTGTTTGGAAAGAGAAGAAATTAAAAAAGATTATTAGGCAAATGATAGAGATTATTACTTTATCATTTGCCTTTTTTTGCCAATATTGTAGGAAAAGCCCCTTGACTTGACATATAATATTATATATGATAGTATAATGCTATATCATATAAGATATTAAATACGAAAGAGAAAATTGTCGAAACTTGACATTTTATAAATTTTAGTTTATAACTTTATAGTGTCTAAAAAGGAAGGTGCAATTTTTTATTATGGAAAAAAGGAGTGTCCTCAGTACAATAAGATTTATATTTTTCACTGTTTTAGCTTTAGGACTAATATTTACAGCAGTTGTTATAACTGTTTTAAATAACTATAAACCAGCAGTGAAAGCTTATGTAAATGATGACTTTATAGGATATTTTTCAAGTGAAGCTCATTTTGATGAGGTTTATAATGATTTAGTTGTTGAAAAGCAGAGCATTGATCCAAATGTAAAGGTTTATTTGGATTATGAGCCTACTTTTGAAAGTAGCTATATAAGAGATAGCTTAATGACAGATCAAAATGTTTATACTAACTTGAGAGCAGAAATAAAAACAGAATATACAATTTATGAAGTCGCAGTGAACGATAAAGTTGAGATGACTTTTAATTCTAAAGATGAAGCAAATAAATATGCAGAGGACGTAAAAAATAAAGTTTCTGATATAAATAAAAATGCTAAAATTGATGTAAAAATAAATGAACAAAAAGTAAATGAACTAGGAGAAATGACATCAGTAGAAAGAGCTGATGCTATACTAAAAGATATAGTTGATAGAAATAAACCGGTTGAAGTTCCAAAAACTACTACAACTACAACAACTAAGAGTTTTGTACAGACAGCTCAAACTATTGGACCAACTTTCGTTGATTCAACTGGATCAGGTGTATGGCCTACTGTAAATAGAAGAATTAATTGTGAATACATGGGATATGCAGGACATACAGGTATCGATTTAGGTGGAGCAGTTGGAACAGCTATATATGCTTATAGATCTGGTACAGTTACTTTTGCTGGATGGGGTACAGGATATGGACTACATGTTAAGGTCGACCATGGTAATGGTATGTCGACTTTATATGCGCATTGTAGTGAACTTTTAGTATCTCCTGGGCAACAAGTATCAGAAGGAGAAATGATCGCTAAAATAGGACTTACTGGATATACTACAGGACCTCACTTACATTTTGAAGTAAGACTTAATGGCGTACCAACAAACCCATATGGTTATATTGCAGGAAAATAAATAGAGTGTAGCACTAAGTGGCTACGCTCTTTTCTTGGTTTGACAAATATCCTCAAATGTGTTAAAATATATATGTATGTACTTATATACAAAAGATGAAAATTGTAAAAAATTGACAGATACTCGTATTTATGTTATAATATTACGGTGTCTTAAAAAAGGAAGGTGCAATTTTTATTATGGAAAAAAAGAGCGTCCTCAGTACAATAAGATTTATATTTTTCACTGTTTTAGCTCTAGGACTAATATTTACAGCTGTTGTTATAACAGTTTTAAATAACTACAAGCCAGCAGTAAAAACATATATCGCAGGTAGATTTATAGGATACTTTTCAAGTGAAGAACAATTTGACGAGGCCTATAATGATCTAGTTACTGAGAAGCAAGCTATAGATTCTAATGTTAAGGTTTATTTAGAAGAAGAACCAGTATTTGAATCTAGCTATATAAGAGATTCTCTATTTGAGGATCAAAATATTTACACAAATTTAAGAGCAGAAATAAAAACAGAATATACTATTTATGAAGTAGCTGTCGATGATGAAGTTGAAATGACTTTTAACTCAAAAGACGAAGCTAATAAATACGCTGAAGATGTAAAAGAAAAGGTTATCGATGTAAATAAAGATGCTGATCTTAAAGTTGAAGTAGCTGAGAAAAAAGTAGAAGAGTTAGGAGAAATGACATCAGTAGAAAGAGCAGATGCAATATTAAATGATATAGTTGATAGAAATAAACCAGTGGTAATACCTACCACAACAGTTGTAAGCAATACTTATAATACTACAACAACTGATGCTACCGCTTCAAGTCAAATTGCTGATATGGCTTTAGCAGAAGGTGGTATTTGGCCAACAACTGCTAGATATATTTCATCTTCATATGGTTGGAGATGGGGATCTATGCACTCTGGTACAGATATAGCTGGTCAGTATGCAGATCCAATTTATGCTTATAAATCAGGACTTGTAACATTCGCAGGATGGAATGGTTCATATGGTTATATGGTAAAAATTGATCATGGTAATGGATTTTCTACATGGTATGCTCACTGTAGTAGCTTATATGTAAGCGCTGGTCAAGAAGTTTCACAAGGTGAGACTATAGCAGCAATGGGATCTACTGGATGGTCTACTGGTAACCATTTACACTTTGAAACAAGAATTAATGGAGTACATACAGATTCTTATGCTTTCATAGCTGGTAAATAATTTGGTAATAATTACATATATTTGTAATTTATTATATTCACCTCTTACTCAGAGAATATTTTCCTCAAAATATCTCTTGGTTTGAGGCAGGTTAGAAAAAAGGAGGAGAAGAAATGAAAAAAGAAAGAAAACAAGAAATCTTAACAACTTATGCAAGAGCTGAAAAAGACACAGGTTCTGCAGAAGTTCAAATTGCTCTTTTAACAGAAAGAATAAATGAGCTAACTGAACACTTAAAAGTACATAAAAAAGATGAACATTCTAGACGTGGACTTTTAATCATGGTTGGTAAGAGAAAAAGATTACTAAAATACTTAGAATCTAAAGATATCGAAAGATACAGAGATATTATTGCTAAATTAAACATTAGAAAATAATAATTTCTTCGGACTTAAAGTATACATTTTGTGTATTTTAAGTCTTTTTTTATACCTTAGCACAAAAATATCTAAAATTTTAAACATTAATTCACATAAAATTTGACTTTTCTTGACTTGTTTGATAAAATGTTACTACGATTTACGTTAAAATGATTCAATAAATAATTTAATTGGAGGTATAAGTGTCATGAAAGATTTGTTTGAAGTTCGGGATATTATTATAAAAGGTATATATGTTTTTTGTTTTGAAGATGAAAACGAAGAAAATTGCATAGTTTTTGGATATTTAAATTGTTCAAATAAAAAAGTGGGAGAAAGATGTATCCGCTTCCCAGGCAATGTTACTACTGCAGAAACAAAAAAAGAATACTCTAAAGTAAGAAGTGTTCTTGGGACTAGCAAAGAAAAACTCAGAATATGTATTGAATGTGAAAAAACTAGCTATACAAGATCTTATGAAAAGCTGAAGGTAAAGGGAGTATTCTTTAAAGATGTTCTTGTAGCAATTTGTACTCCAAGTAACTATCGTTACATAGGAATAGACCCTTTTAAAAATGAGATTGAAATTATTTTATCTCTTAAAGATTACAAAGATGAACTGGTTTCAAAGCTCATAGAAGAAATGGAAAAACTTAGAGACTATGAAGATCTTGAGAAAGAAGAAGCCTATACAAAAACAATTGAGAGGCTAACTGGAAAAATTATGTATGAAAATGAATATTCTTATGTGACTGAAAGCTATCAAAAAAATGTTCAAAAAAATTATGATGTACGTATTGAAAAAATATACAACACACTTTTGGAACTTTATAACTATTCTTAAATGTTAGAGCATAAAGCGACACAAGTAAACATTTAAGATTTAGATAAAAATTACTCACAATTTTGTGGGTAATTTTTTTGTTAAAGTCACGATAGTACATAAATCTTTTTATATTTTTTTATTTAATTGACTTTAGTTAAGTGTTTAGTATATAATTTAGAAAAATAAGGGGGAGATTGTGTATGAAAATAAAATCAAAAATTACATCAGGTATTTTGATTTTAGTGGTTATTGGAATAATAATTGCTGCATTTTTGGCTTGCTCTGGTGAAAAAACAGAATTAAAATCAATAAAATCTGAAAAAGAATTAGAAAAAATCTATAATGGAAAGACTAGTAATACAAAGGATACTTTCCTTAAAGTAATTAGTATGCCTTTTAGTCTTTTTTATTCTACTAGTTATTGCAGTAAAAATATATATAATGGGGATTTAATGTATGATGTTGCTGTTAGTGGTAGCAGTGAAGTTAATAATACTCAAAAAGATTATTCTAAAACTAACATACAAGTAGAAAATGTAGATGAGGCTGATATAACAAAAACAGATGGGGACTATATTTATTCAATATCTGACCAAAATGTGGTAATAACAGATACAAGAGATCCACAAAATATAAAAATTGCTTCAAAAATTGACTTTAGTAGTCTTGAATGCAATCCTGAAGATTTAATTTTATATGATAATAAACTCGTAGTAATTTCATCATGTTATATGGCTTCTATAGAATATGACTTTTATAGAGGTTATGCACAAAATACAGATACTGTTGTAGATGTTTTTGATATATCATCTAAAGAAAATCCAAATAAATTAAAATCTTATACAATGCATTCAAATTATTATACATCTAGATGTATTGATAATAAATTATATGTTATAGCATCTGGAAGATTAAGAAAACAAGATAATAAAATAGTAACTTATTATGAAGAAAATAACGTTACAAAAGATATTTCACTTAGTGATATTAAGCGTTTAAAAGATGTAGATACTGATACACAAACATTAATTTCATATGTGGATTTAGATTCAGTAGATAGTGCAGTTCAAATTAGTTCTTATTTAATTGATATAAATAATGCCTATGTATCTGAAAATAATATATATTTGTTAGATGAAGATAATAATATGTACACTAATCCGCAAATAAAAGATTTATGGGGAGTTAAGGGTGTTATAGGTATTTTAGATTATGATTACGATGAAAGAACAAATAAAACTAAAATATACAAATTTGAAATTTGTGATGATGGTAAGATAAAATATAGTAATAAAACTAAATTAGAAGGTAAAATAGTTGATCAATATTCATTAGATGAAAAAAATTCACATTTAAGAGTAGCCCTATACGACTCAAAGGGAACAAGAGTTGTAGTGTTAGATGACAAATTAAATGAAATAGGAAAAACTGAGTATCTAGCAAAGGGGGAAAAGATGTATTCATCTAGATTTATGCAAGACAAAGTTTATCTTGTTACATATAAAACAATTGATCCATTATTTGTAATAGATTTAAGTGACGAAGAAAATCCAGTAGTACTTGGAAAATTAAAAATACCAGGATATAGTACTTATTTACATCCATATGATGATAATCATTTAATTGGTGTTGGAATGGAAACAGAAGAAGTAGTAAGGAAAGATCTTAATGGTAGAGTTATTTCTACCACAGCTAAAATTACCGGTATGAAAATGGCTTTATTTGATGTTAGTGATGTTAATAATCCAGTACAAATTGGAAGTACTGTAATAGGTGATAATAGAACTACTTCTGCAGTTTTAACAAATCCGAAAGCATTTCTATTTTCTAAAGAGAAAAACTTAGTAGCAATACCAGTAAATAATTATAGTGAAGATTTTGAAATTAAAGTATCAGATGATGAATTTTACGATAAATTGATAAAATCTTATAAAAATTATGATAAATCATATATTGGTGAAGGTTATTTTGTTTATAATATAGATTTGCAAAGTGGCTTTAATTTGAAAGGTATAATAACTCATGAAAGCAATCCTACAAAGGTATATAATTATAATTATTCTAAAATGTTACGAGGAATGTATATAGATGATAATTTGTATACAATATCTGAAAATCAAATTAAGGTAAACAAATTAGATAATTTAGAATTAGTATCTGAGTTAAAAATCAAATAATTGGAGGAATTTATAATATGGAAAAAGAGAAAAAAGATTTAAAAAAAGGTTCAATGCATATAGCTGCTTTTGTTTTAGGAATTATATCAATTATAACATCATTCTTTTGGTATGTTAGTATGCCATCTGGAATTTTAGCAATTGTTTTTGGAGCAAAGGCTGCAAAGAAAACTGGAAGCAAACTTGCAAAAGCAGGGCTTATAACAGGAATAATAGGACTTTCACTATTTTTATTAATTTATATTGGGCTTACACTTGCATTACTAGCAAGTAACATTTAGAAGGGGGAAACATTTATGATAAAATATCCAAAATTCTTGGATAATAATTATAATTTGATAGGAGTAACTGCCACATCTGATTCTGCAAAGCTAGAAAAGATTGACTATTCTATTGAAAATTTAAACAATTATGGATTTAGAGTAATTGAAACTAGTAATGTTAGAAATAAATCAGATAAGTTAATAAGTTCTAGTGGTAAAACAAGAGCCAGTGAATTTATTCAGTTATTAGAAAATAATGACGTAAATGCAATTATTACTGCTAGAGGTGGAGAATTTTTATGTGATATTTTACCATATATCCATGAACATAGTCAGAAGCTAAAAACTCTAACTCCTAAATGGATACAAGGGTATTCTGATAATTCTTTACTTAACTTCTATCTTACTACTAACTATAACATTGCTACATTACATGGTTCAAATTTTGGCGAGTTTGCAATGAGACCATATCATAAGTCTTTAGTTGATAACATTAATTTTTTAAAAGGAAATTTTGAGAATAATGAATTTATTCAAGATTCATTTGAAAGTTATCAAGATGGTTTTGTGGATGAGGAAAGTCCAACAGATACATATAAACTTAATAAAAAAACTTCTTATAAGGTAATAAGAAATGATACAAAGGTAGATATTTCGGGCAGACTTATAGGAGGATGTATTGATACAATAACACAAGTATTAGGTACAAAATTTGATAATACAGTAAATTTTTGTAGTAATTTTGATGAGGGAATGATTTGGTATATAGATAACTACGAGCTTAATTCATGTGAATTATATAGAAAGCTATTGCAAATGAAAAATGCTGGATATTTTGAAAATGCTAAGGGATTTTTGATTGGTAGAACATTTGCAAAAGATTCAAGTGAAGATTTTACTATGGAAGATGCACTGAAAAAATCACTTTTGTCACTAAATGTACCGATAATAGTAGACGTTGATATTGGGCATGTTTCACCTCAGCTATTAATAGTAAATGGTGCAATGGCTAGGTTCTCATTTGCTGATGGAAAATATAAACTTATTCAATACTTAAAATAAAAAAATGTGTAAAACTAACGAAGAATAAAAACTTTGTTAGTTTTATTTTTTCACCTAATAAAAATATTAATAAATTTATTATGTAGTATTGATTTTTTGGAGTATACTATTTTTTTATTACTAGTTACTAATTTCTCTGATATGTAAAAGTTCACTGACGGTTACAAATGTATAGCATTCTGATTTTAATGTATCTACTAACTTTATTGCAGATTCAACGCTTGTTTTATAAATGTCATGCATTAAAATAATATCATTTCCAGTTACTCTTTTTAGAGTATAGTTATAAATTTTGTTTGTATTTTTAAACTTCCAATCTTTAGAGTCTACATCCCATAAAACACTTGTCAATTGATTATTTTCTAATACAGTTGTAATTCTTGAATTTATGGAACCATAAGGAACTCTAATTAGATTTATATCAGTATCACAAGCACTATATATTACATTTCTTGTTTTATCTATTTGATTTTCAATTTCTTCATCAGATATTCTTGTAAAAAGTTTATGTACATAGCTATGAATTCCAATTTCATTTCCATTATCTGCTATATATTTTACGGTTGATTGTCGGCTTGAGGCACATTCTCCAAGTATGAAAAATGTTGCTTTTACATCTCTTTTTTTCAATTCATCAACTAAGGTTTCTGTGTATTTTCCGGGACCATCATCAAATGTTAAAGCTATTAACTTTTTTTCTTTATATTGTTCTTTTAAAAATTCTTCTCTTTCAGTTTCCTTTTTATCCGAATCATCACAGTAATATATATTTTCTTCGTTGTTTTTAGTTTCATCATTTGAATCTGATTTATTAAAGTTAATATTAAATAAAATTATAAAAAATATGAGTGGTACAATACAAAATAACAAAGTATATATAATTAAACTTTTGTGGCTTTTAAAATAAACATTTCTCATAAAAATCCTCCATATTCTATAAAGAAATAAAATATATTATTAAAAATATTATTAATAAATATATTATAGATTTTAATATATTTAATTTAGTCGAATTAATTTTGTTACGTTTCATAAATATCACCTGATAGATTATATGAAATCTGTTAAAAAAAATATTACTGTTGAAAAAAAATATAATAAAGTGGTATAATAATCAGAAAGGAGAATTTTTATGAGTGAAGAAGAAAAATTAGAAAAAGGTTTACTTTATGATGCTAATAATGATAATAGTATAAGAGAAAAAATAGTAAATGCTCAAAGAATTTGCTTTAAATACAATAATATAGAACCTTCAGATGTAAAAAAGAGAGAAGAGGTTATAGAGAAATTAATAAAAAATATTGGAGAAAATTATGTGATAGAACAGCCATTTTTCTGTGATTATGGATATAAGATAAAAATTGGTAAAAATTTCTATTCTAATCATAACCTTTGCATTTTAGATGCAGGACATGTTGAAATAGGCGATAATGTTTTTATAGGACCAAATGTTGGGATATATACATCATCACATCCTTTAGATGTAGAATTAAGAAATAAAGGGCTAGAAACTGCTAAAAAAATAGTGATAGGAAATAACGTTTGGATAGGAGGTAACGTAGTAATACTTTCGGGAGTTACAATTGGAGATAATGTAACAATTGGTGCTGGAAGTGTTGTTACAAAAGATATACCAAATGATTCATTAGCTTATGGAAATCCGTGTAGAGTAGCAAGGAAAATATAAAATGGAAGAAAAAAGAATAGAGTATGTCTTAGAAAGATTATCAAAATCTAAATTTAGATCAAGTTTTAAATTGAGTAAAAAAGACTTAGAATATATAGATAAAAAAGGTATTGAAGTAATTGAAGAACATGCACATGATTTTATAAATAAAAGAATAGCACCGGCATTAATTTTAAATGATGGTAAACAAACACCGATGAGAGGACATCCTGTTTTTATAGCGCAGCATGCAACAGCTACGTGTTGTAGAGGGTGCATTGAAAAATGGCATGGTATAAAAAAGCAAAAAGAGCTAAGTGAAGATGAAAAAAATTACTTAGTAAGTGTCATTATGAAGTGGATAGTAAACTTTGTAAATGAACAAAATTAACATTGACTAAAGAAAGTATGTTTGATATAATCTTATAGACATAGGAGAAGTAGTATGGAAAATAGATTAGTCTCTCCAGATTTTGATGATACTTCTTATGATATTCAAGAAGTAAGTTTAAGACCAAAAAAGTTTGGGGAGTATATAGGACAAGATAAAGTAAAAGAAAACATGAAAATATATATATCTTCTGCCTTAAAAAGAAGAGAACCATTAGACCATGTTTTGCTATATGGACCACCAGGATTAGGAAAGACTACACTTGCAAGCATTATAGCAAATGAAATGAATAGCAATATAAAAATAACATCTGGTCCAGCAATTGAAAAAGCAGGAGATTTAGCTGCAATTTTAACCAATTTAGAAGAAAATGATATTTTATTTATAGATGAAATACATAGAATTAACAAATCAGTTGAGGAGATATTGTATCCAGCATTAGAAGATTTTAGCTTAGATATAGTAATTGGAAAAGGACCAACAGCAAAATCAATAAGGATAGATTTACCAAAATTTACTTTGGTAGGAGCAACAACAAAGGTTGGATCTTTATCTGCACCTTTAAGAGATAGATTTGGTATAATTCAAAAACTTGAACTTTATAGCGAAAAAAACTTAAGTAAAATTATAGAAAGAAGCGCTAATATTTTAGGATATGAAATTGATGAGGAAGCAGCCCTTGAAATAGGATCAAGATCAAGAGGAACTCCAAGAATTGCAAATAGACTTCTAAAGAGAGTAAGAGATTTTGCAGAGTATGAGAACCAAAAAAACATTAATTATGATATTTCTAAAAGAGCATTGGATAGGTTAGAAATAGATGAATTAGGTCTAGATGGAATAGATAGACAAATGCTTGAAACTGTAATATATAATTTTAACGGGGGACCGGTTGGATTAGAAACTTTAGCAGCAACAATTGGAGAAGATAAAGATACAATAGAAGATGTGTATGAACCATATCTTATGCAAATTGGGTTTTTAACTAGAACTCCTAGAGGTAGAATGGTTACAAAACTTGCATATCAACATTTAGGAATAGATATAAAAAAGTAAGAAGGATTTAATATGAAAAAATTATTAGTACATGCATGTTGTGGTCCATGTTTTACTTATATAAATTATGATTTAAAAGAAAATGGACTATTATTAGAAGATGGAACAAGAGAAAAGGTAGATTTTACAGCTTTATTTTATAATCCAAATATTCATCCAAAGGTTGAATATGAAAGAAGAAAAGAAGCTTTTGTTAATCTATGTGAAATGGAAAATACAAAGTATGATATTATAGATGAGTATATCTTAAATGGTTATGTTGAAGATGTTGTAAATAAAGTTATAAATAATAAAGAATTTAGTGTTCGTTGTGAATATTGTTATTATTTAAGACTAAAAAAAGCCTTTGAATATGCTAAGGAAAATGGATTTGATATTGTAACTACAACACTTACAATTAGTCCTTATCAAAATCATGAACTTATTAAAAAAGTTGGAGCAAGACTTGAAAAGGAATATGGCGTTAAGTTTTTATATTTAGATTATAGAGAACATTTTAGAGAAGGTCAAAAAATGGCAAGAGAAAAGGGAATATATATGCAAAAATATTGTGGATGTGTATTTTCATTTGATTCTGGAAGGTGGGTTTATTAGTTGGAAAAGTATTCAAAGAAAAAATTAAAAAGAAAAAGAGGTACTAAGGTACTATTAGTTTTATTTATAATAGTTTTTGTAGTTTGTGTATCAGCTTTGATTTATGTACTTACTCATAATAATATTGTAAAAGAAAATATTAATAAGGATGCAAAAGTTGTATCTGATAATGAAGCTCAAGATTCTACACCAATAATAATAAATAATTTAATAGTTGGTGCAACTTATAATAATACATGGGTATCAGCAGAAAGATATTACTTAAAAAGTACTAATAAAAATGGAACTGAAGTAGATCTTTTTTCAAAAACTGGAAAACTTGGAACATATGAATTAAATGAAGTTACACAACAAGCGGGAACTTCTGCAATATACACAAAAACAACAAGAGCAAATTTAGTAGATGAATACTTTGCGGTGAAGAAAAATGCTATAGCTGTTGTTCCAAAAACAATAAGTACAGAACCAACTGCAGAAGATGTAAAAAGTGTAAAGAAAGCTTTAGGAATATATAGATTATTAAATACTACAGTTAAAGTAAGAGAAGTGTATGAAGTTACATTATCAGATAATATTTATGGAAAAGTAATAATAGCAAATAGTGAAGTTGGAAAATCATTTGGTGCTTATACCACTGCTGTTTTCGTAGACAATCAAGGAAAAGCATCAATAATAAAATATAACTATATAAGAAATTTAAATAAGGCTTCAGATTGGCCTGTATATTCATTAGAATTTATATCAGATTTAAATTCTGATTCTGTAAAAGAATTAGTTTTAGTAGAAACAAAAGAATTTGAAACAAAATATGATATATTAGAATATAAAAATGGAAAATTTATAGAAGTTTTATTTTCTGTTGTTAAATAACTTGATTTTTATAAAAAATTATAATATAATATTTGTGACGTTGAAGGGACGAGTAGAAATAAAAACTGCTACAAGAGAGAATTGGTCAATTGGGCTGTAAGCCAATTTTAGTAAGATTATTTTGAAGACTACCCCGGAGTCTATAGTGAAAGCTATCGTTGATTTCGTACAATCATTAATTAAGTAAAATTTAGGGTGGAACCGTGCAATAGATATATATTTGTACCCCTATAGTTTAAGAGTTGTTCTCTTTGCTATAGAGGTACATTTTTTTCTATAGATAAGAGAAGATAAGAAGGAGGAGTAATTATGAAATATGTAGACAGAGATTCAAATGTGTTTGAAGCAGAACCAAAATTAGAGGTAATAAGACATACAACCTCACACATAATGGCACAAGCAGTAAAGAGATTATATCCTAATGCTAAACTTGCTATTGGGCCTGCGATAGAAAACGGATTTTACTATGACTTCGATGATATAGACGTAAAAGAAGCTGATCTTGAAAAAATAGAAGCTGAAATGAAAAAAATAATAAAAGAAAACTTAAAAATAGAATCATTTAAATTGCCAAGAGAAGAAGCAATTGAACTTATGAAGTCAAGAAATGAACCTTATAAAGTAGAATTAATAGAAGATTTACCAGAAGAGACTGAACTTTCTTTCTTTAAACAAGGTGAATATGTTGATTTATGTGTTGGACCACACTTATTATATACTAAAGGTGTTAAAGCATTTAAATTATTAAATATAACTGGAGCGTATTGGAGAGGAAACGAGAATAACAAAATGCTTCATAGAATTTATGGTACAGCTTTTGAGACTAAGGAAGAATTACAAAACTATCTTGAAATGATGGAAGAGGCCAAAAAAAGAGACCATAGAAAACTTGGAAAAGAACTTGAACTATTTTTCCTTGATGAAACAGCACCTGGTATGCCATATTGGTTACCAAAGGGAATGAAAATGCTTAATACTTTAATTTCTTTCTGGAGAAAAATTCATGAAGAAAGAGGATATCAAGAATTTTCAGGACCTCAACTTAATAGTAGTTCATTGTGGAAAACATCAGGACATTGGGATCATTATAAAGAGGATATGTTCGTTCTTACTGATGCAGATGGAAATGAGCAAGCTTTAAAACCAATGAATTGTCCAAATTCAATTAAAGTATTTAGTTCAAAACTTAGAAGTTATAAAGAACTACCATTAAGATTTAGTGATATAGATGTAATTCATAGAAATGAAAAATCAGGACAGCTAAATGGACTATTTAGAGTTAGAATGTTTAGACAAGATGATTCTCATAACTATGTAACAGAAGAACAAATAGGTTCTGAAATTAAAGAAATTATAGAAATTGCTAAAGAAATGTATGGAGTGTTTGGATTAGAATTTAAATTAACACTTTCAACAAGACCAGACGATTACATGGGCGATATTAATGTTTGGAATAAAGCTGAAGCTGATCTAAAAGAAGTATTAGATGAAATTTGTGGTGAAAATAATTACTTAATAAACGAAGGCGATGGAGCTTTTTATGGTCCAAAGATAGATATAAAAATGAAAGATTGCCTTGGACGTGAGTGGCAAATGGGAACAGTTCAACTTGATTTCCAATTACCAAGTAGATTTAATATTACTTATATTGATAAAAACGGTGAGAAGAAAACACCAATAATGATTCACAGAGCAATTTTTGGATCATTTGAAAGATTTATAGGAATTATTACAGAACACTACGCTGGAGCATTCCCATTCTGGCTTGCACCAGTACAAATAAGAATACTTTCATTAAGTGAAAATGAAGTTGAATATGCAAGTAAAATAAAAGACCAATTAAAAGAACTAGATTATAGAGTAGAAACTGATTTTTCAGATGACAAAATTGGCTATAAGATTCGTGAGGCACAACTTCAAAAGGTTCCATACATGATTGTAATTGGAAAAAATGAAGTTCAAAATAATACAATTTCTGTTAGAGCTAGAGATGGCAAGAAATATGATGGAATTAGCCTAGAAGAATTTGAAAGTATTATTTCTAAAGAAATGGAAATAGTGAATAAAAAATAATAATTAAATAATATTAGATATAATGCTAAGAGGTAGGCTTTATCGAAGTCTACTTTTTATTTTTGGCTTTATATGAAAATCTACTTTTAGAGAAGAAGCTTTTAAAATAAGACAACCTAGTATTACATGATACAATTTGTTTGATATATATGTAAATAAAGATGAAGAAAATATAAAATAAAAAATGGGGGATATAAGAATTATGAGTGAAAGAGCTGGAAGCGGAAGAGAAAAGAAAAGAAATAAATTTTTCGTAGTTACGTTTGCAATTTATGCTATAATTAGTTTACTATTTTTAGTTTATATACTATCAATTAATATGTTACCAACACTTTATGTCGTTGGAATTATTGTAGCAGATGTTATAATTACAGGTCTTATTTCTTTTGGAATTATTAAAAGAAATAGAAGTTATGCACCAAATATAATATGTACTGTTTTAGCTGTTATAATTGTTGCATTATATGGCTTTATATATAATTATGTTAGTGCAACAATGAGTTTCATTGGCGCAATGTCTGATGATGTTGAAGAAACTGAAGACTATTATGTTATAACTCTTAATGATGGAAAGTTTACTAAAATAGAAGAAGCCGATGGAAAAAATATGCATGTGTTTTCTGCAGATGAGGATTATTCTGATGTAAAATCAGATATAAGTTCTAAGGCAAATGTAACATATAAAAATGACGAAAGTCTTTCAAAACTTGCAGAAGATATTTTATCAGGAAAAAGTTATTTTGCACTTGTGAGTTCTTCACAATACGAAATGATAAAAGATGATAATAAAGATTTTGAAAGCAAAACAAAAATAATTTATACAGTTACACATAAAATTACTAAAAACTCAGATGATAGCGTAATGGATAAAGATAGTAATAAAGTTATGTCAAAAGGAAAATTTAGTATTTACATAAGTGGTATTGATACATCAGGAAATATAAGTAATGTTTCAAGAAGTGATTCAAACACAGTTGTTACGGTAAATACTGAAACACATGAAGTTTTACTTACATCAATTCCAAGAGATTATTATGTAACACTACATAGCAAAAATGCTAAAGATAAATTAACACATTCTGGTATATATGGTATAGCTGAAACTGTAAATACTGTTGAAGATTTATTGGATACTGATATAAATTATTATGTTAGAGTTAACTTTACAACGGTTATAAAACTTGTTGATACACTTGGTGGAATAGATGTAAATTCTGATTATTCTTTTACAGCTGATACTACTGAAGGATATAGTTTTGTTAAAGGAATAAACCATATGAATGGAAAACAAGCATTAGCCTTTAGTAGAGAAAGACATGCTTTTAAAGATGGTGATAATCAAAGAATCAAAAATCAACAAAAAGTAATAGAAGCTATAATAAATAAAGTTTTAAATAGTAAAACATTGATGACAAAATACACAAGTATTTTAAATTCAATGTCTGGAAGTTTCCAAACTAATATAAGTCAAGATGATATAAGTGTTTTAGTGAAAAAACAATTACAAGATATGCCTTCATGGAAAATATCAACTAATAGCTTAACAGGTAGTGGATCTAGTAAATCAACTTATTCTGCTGGTAGTCAAGCATTATATGTAATGATACCAAATGATTCTAGTGTTTCTGAAGCTAAAACTAAAATAAATAATGTCTTAGGCGGAAAGTAATTTAATAAGATTCAAGATGGATAAAAACATCTTGAATTTTTTTAATTTAAGTAAAATTTGACTTTATGAAATTTGTATTATATAATCTTAGTAGGTGATGTTTATGAAATATGAAATAAAACATGATATCAACCCAAATATATTTAGAGGTTATGATATTAGAGCAATTTATGGTGAAGATTTAGATGAAAATGTTGCATATACAATAGGTCTTTCTTTTGGAAGTGATATAAAAAAGAATGGCTACAAAAAATGTGTTATTGGATATGATAACAGGTCTTCTTCAGTAGCGTTAAATGAAGCATTAATAACTGGAATATTGGAAACAGGAATAAATGTAATATCTTTAGGACTTGTTACAACTCCAATGTATTATTATGCACAAATTAAATTAAATGATGGCGTAAATATGATGCCAGGTATCATGATTACTGCAAGTCACAATCCAAAAGAATATAATGGATTCAAAATGTCTTTAAATGATTTTGGTAATGCATGTGGTGAAATGATTCAAGATTTTAGAAGATTTACAGAAAAATGTGAATTTGAATCTGGAAAAGGTACTTTAGAAACATATGATATAAGACAAGAATATTTAGATTTAATTAAAAAATCTATTTGTCTTGGTGATAGAAAAATAAAAGCTGTTGTAGATGCTGGAAATGGAACAACTTCAATTATTGCAAAAGAAGCTTTTGAAATGATGGGAGTAGAAGTAATTCCAATATGTATGGATTCAGATCCAACATTCCCAAATCATCATCCAGACCCAAGTGTTGAGGAAAATAATGCAATGCTTAAACAAGCTGTTATAGAAAATCATGCTGATGTTGGTATAGGACTTGATGGTGACGGTGATAGAGTAGGCGTTATAGATGAAAATGGAAAAATGGTATTTATAGATTTCTATGCAATAATCATTTGGAGAGACATAATGAATAAGGTGGAAAACAAACATGCTTTATTTGATGTAAAATGTACAAAATCTCTACAAGATGAAATCATAAAACTAGGCGGAATACCAGTATGTTATAGAACTGGAAATTCATACATGAAAGCAAAAATGAGAGAAGGAGATTTTGCTTTTGGTTCTGAACTTTCAGGTCACGTATTCTTTAGAGATAGATGGCCAAACATAGATGATGGTATTTATGCTGGATTAAGATTAATAGAAATATTATCAAAAACAGATAAAACAGTAAGTCAGTTATTAGAAGGTGTAAATAAATATTATTCAACACCAGAAATAAAAATAAAATCTTCTGATGATGAAAAATTCAAAGTTATAGAAAAAGTTAAAGAATACTGTAGAGAAAAAGGTTACAAAGTTAATGATATAGACGGAATGAGAACAGAATTCGATAATGGATGGGCATTAGTAAGAGCATCTAATACTGGCCCTAATATAACAGCAAGATTTGAAGGAAAAACAGAAGAAGACATGGAAAAAATTCAAAATGAATTTATGTCTTTATTAAAATAGTTAAAAATTATT
>CAJLBR010000015.1 GCA_905204915.1 uncultured Clostridium sp. | reverse complement strand
GTGTGCTCTTCCGATCTTGAATAAAAAGAATAAAATAATAAATTTTATAATAAAAAATAAAAAATACTTAATATGTATTACAATAATTGTACTTTCCATAGTATCAATTATATTGCAGCAAATAGATAGAAATAATTCGGTTGTAGTCAATTCACAAGATATTGAAAAAAAAGAAGGAAAAATAGTTGTATATATAACAGGTGAAATAAAAAATCCTGGTGTATATTATTTAGAAAAAGAAGCTAGATTATATAATTTAATTGATATTGCCGGAGGATTATTAGAAACTGCAGATATAGACAAAATAAATTTGGCAGAAAAATTAGAGGACTCTCAAAAAATAGTAATTTCAGCTGTAGTTGAAAGAAATGAAGATGATGATGAATCTAACCTGGAATATGTAGATACTAATGAAAGTAGTGAAAAAAGTTCAGATGAAGGAAAAATAAATATAAATAAGGCCACTAAGGAGCAGTTAAAAACTTTAAATGGCATAGGGGATTCTACGGCCGATAAAATTATTAACTATAGAAATACTAATAAATTCAATTCTATAGAAGAAATAATGAATGTTCCAGGAATAGGAAATTCAAAGTTTGAAAGTATAAAAGGGTATATTTGCGTTAATTAGCATATAATTTTATAGGTGTTATTATGAGGTATTATATATATCTAGATAAATGTTTTATAAGAAATATTTATTCGGTAATTGAGGGTGCAAATTTTTCAATTGATGTTTTAGAATTAACTGAAGAATGTGGTTGTAGAACAAATAATAATATAAATATAGAGCCCGGATGTGAGAATACAAGGGATTTTAATGTAAAAAGTAAATCTGAACATGAAAATAACTATGAAAAAAATATAGATAGAAAAAGGACAAATATTTGCTATGGTTATTCACAATGTACAGATAATAGGAAAATAAAAAGATATATTAATATACAAGATGTTACAGATATTAAATGCACGAAATTTTATCATAATTTATTGGAGGAGTTACGAAATATAGTAAAAACAGATAAAAGAGTTGTTATAGAGAGTGGAATGGTGAAGTTAAATTCAAGGGAAAAAGTAAATAATATAAATAATAATGATATACTAAGAATAAATGATTCTTATGTATTTTTTAATAAAGATGAGGTGGATATTGATATGGAACTTATATGTTATACAGAGTGTAAACTAAATGTTGTGGGGTATGTACTTAATGATAATTTTAATAATGGTTATAAGTTATTAAAAGCGATAGCAATTTATATAGAATAAAAAAGAGCGTTATGCTCTTTTTTGTTTTTCTATATTTCCGTATTAGGATATATTTCCCTTATAAGGGAAGGATCTTCTTCATAAAATTTTACAAAACTTTCAGCCAATTTAGGATCAAATTGTGTTCCACTGCACTCTTTAATTTGATTAATAGCAAATGATATATTTTTTGCTTCTTTGTAAGACCTTTTTGAAATCATAGCATCAAAACTATCACATATAGCTAGAATTTTTGCTAAGTAAGGAATGTCATCTCCTGATAATTTATTAGGATAACCTTTACCATCAACTCTTTCATGATGAGCTATTATTATAGGAGAAAGTTTTTTAAATACTTCAGATAAGGCAAATATATTTGCTCCCATTATTGGATGAAGTTTCATAGTTTCGTATTCTTCATCAGTAAGCTTTCCTTGTTTTAATAGTATACTATCAGGAATTCCTATTTTACCAATATCATGGAAAAGTCCTGCTAATCTTAAGTTTTCTATTTCTTGAAATGAAAGTTGTAATTTCTTTCCAAAAGCTACACATAGCTTAGATACATTTTGAGAATGCGATTCTGTAAAATGATCTTTGGCTCCAACAGTATTAAGTAATATGTTTGCAAAATCTATTAAATACCTTTCTAACTTTAAATTCATATCTTTTATTCTTTTCATTTGTTCTAGGTATTTTATTCCACTTTGCACAAATAGTATAAGTTGATCAAATCGAGTACTTTTTTCAAAATAAGCCTGTATATCAAGACTTTTCATGGTTTCTATAGAAGGTTTTAGATCTTTATGAATAGACATCAAAATAATGTACAATTCTTTATCAAATTGTCTCACAAGTTCAACTATTTTTTCACCATTTATAGGTGACATTAAATAGTTAACAATTAGTATATCAAATTTTTCTTCTTTTAGTTTTCCTATAGCTGCCACTGGGTCTGAAAAAGTTACTACTTCATGACCATATTTTTTTAGTATAACGGATAAAATATCCATCATATTTACATCATCATCAATAATTAATATTTTTGCAACTGTATTAGATTTATTTTCCATTTCATTCCTCCATACATTTTAAGTATATCAGATTTGTTTTAATAAAGCAAGAATATGAAATTTAGTAACAAGTTTATTTTAAAAAGCAAAAGCTACCATATAAATGGCAGCTTTTGACAGGTAATATTATTTCTCCAAACAATTTATTTCAATTATTATAGAGCGAAGATCAGATTTTAGCTTACTTTTTTCATCTAAATAGGTTGCAAGTTCTTTTATTAAATCTTCCTTTTCTTTTGCTATTAAAACAGCTTCTTGATTCAGGGGATCAGGATATTCAAGGTCGATAGATCCTATTTCATTAAGTCTGTTTCTTATCCTGATTCTTTGAGTAAGCTTTTCGGAAAGCCTTGTTATAAGTCTTGATTCTTCGGCTTCCAAAATAGCAATTTCATATTTTTTTATATCCGGTATGATATTTAATTGATGGTCAAGAAAAATAGTTTGCGTGTCATTTGTAAATGCAATAATTTTTTCAATCCCCTGCGTTAAGAAAGTTATAGTGCATATTGGCACTTCAGAGAAAATGTACTGGGGATTTTTACTTTGTGTCTGTTCAGTAATGCATCCAAAAATGGAATACAAGTTGCTTAATCTTTCTTTATAGATGTTATCTGCACCCTTAGAGTCTGAAGCAGAGATTGATATATAGTTTGTGCTTGAATAACTTGAGCTAGAAATATTATAGGATGATTTAAAGATATTACGGCTTTCGGGTGATTTAATCAAGTTTGCATCCATACCAGAAATCATTGCATTACCTGATGAAAAAAGAGAAATGTGTTTCATAAAGTACCTCCTAAAAATTATTTATAGAGTTAAATTTGACGTAGATAAATTATAACACATTAAATAATCAAAGTCAAAATAATATAGCAAACAAGCTATTTTTGTCACTTTATGGCGAACGAATTTTCTTGACTTTTGGTTTATGCGATGTTATATTGTTAGTGGCTGGAGGTGATATTATAGTTAAATTTATTTTAGCAATATTCACTGCAATTTTTTCTTATAATTTAATTTCATTATTTTATATTTCAAAGAAATCTAAGTATATTTTTAATCTATAATTTTTTTATAATTTTTATTTCAAACATTGTTCATTAGTAACCATTATGTATAGAAAGGAGCAAAATGAGGCGAGTAAGGAAAATTATTTTATTCATGTTAACATTTATAATACTTTATTTTATTGGTTTTCGTTTATATTTTATTATAACTGGTGAAAAAGTTTATATTGTATCTCAAAATGTTGATGTTGGTACTTGTATTAGTGGTGAAATGGTAAAAACGATTAGAATTAATTCTTATGATGGTGATTATGTAAGTGAATCTCCAGTAGGAAAATATGCTGCATATTCATTAAAACCAGGAAAGATACTAACTAACAGTGATATTTTAGATGATCATATAAGTTTTGAAAATCAAAGAGTAGCTATTAATGTTGATAATGTGGATAACAAACTAAAAAATTACATATTAGATTCTGGTTATGTTACTATTTATTATATTAAGGGAAATAAAGTAAGTAGTATTTATTCAAACATAAAAGTTATAGATGTGGAAATTATTAAAGATCTAAATTCTAGATTTATTTTAGAAGTAAGCAATGAAATGGCAAAAGAAATTCAACTTATAAAAAAGGAGGGCGAATTTGAAATAGGATTTTGACAAAAAATAAAATTAAGATTTTTTTTAATAAATTTAATATAGATTATATAGAAAGCTTTATAGAGAGAATTGGAAAAGAACAAATCAGTTTTAAATTTTACCCTAAAAATTATAGAGGAAAGGTAGATGTTAATTTAGTATTTACAAATGATCCAGCAGAATTGACTAAAATAGTTGAAGAGTACAATTTGAGTAAAATAATCATTGTTACAGAACGCATAAATCCAGAGGTTATAATAGAGTTTTTAAAATATACTAATTGTATATGTTATTTAAATGCAAGTTCAAATTTAATTATAAATAAAATAAAATTTTATATATTTAGTAGATAAGATGTTGATACGGTCTAATAAAAACCATACAAAGCCCTAAAAAAGTAGCTTTGAAAGCTACTTATTAGTATTTTTTATTACTTTATTTATTAACTTTTGTAGAGCAAAATTTGCAATTACAAGTTGTGACTTTTCTTTAACATAGGTATTAAACATTTCGTATGAATAATATTCAGAACAAAATTCAGATATAATACTAAATGTTTTATAAAAATTTTTGTTTTGAATAGTAGTATCATTAAATATTACAAAATAAGTATTGTCATATTTATATAAACTATTTTTTCCTAAAAATACTTTATTCTTTGAAAGTTCATCACATAGTAAAAGAAGTTCGTCTATGCCGTCAAATGAATAGATTGAGCTAGTTATTTTTTCTTTTTTTGAACTGTTTTTACTTGTAGATTTTTTCATAGTTGAATATTTTTTTAATTCCGGAATATTATCAATTTTTGTTATTGTTACTACGAATAAATTTTCATTGTCTGAAGAAGCTTCAATAAATAATTGAGTATCTGATTCAGCAAACTCATCAGCTAAATTAGTTTCTTCTAATAAATCTATAAAAAGTTCTCTGGCTAAAGAACTATTATTTTCAATATCTTTTAATGAAATGTCTCTTAGTTCCAATTCATCTAAAGTTAAAGTTATTTTTACTTTGTTTTCACTTATTTTTTCTACTTTCATAAGTTACCTCCAGCAAAATTATTAATCCTATAGTAGTATATGTATTATATAATCAATGAGTTACATTGTCAATATTAGGGTTTAGCAAAATGATAATATTATTATTTGTAAAAATAAGATAATATAATAAATTTATAGGAAAAAAGTTGAAAAAAATGTAAAGTTGTGCTATAATATTTGCAGTTAATTTTTCCTTACTCTATGTGTATAGAGTCTTATGGCCAAGAGGAGGTGAGTGAAGTCATGAATAAATATGAATCAGTTATAATACTTTCTGCAAATGCTACTGAAGAAGAAACAGTTGCTTTTGGAGAAAAAATGAAAGAAATGATTTCTGCAAATGGCGAACTTACAAATGTTGAAGAATGGGGTAAAAGAACTTTAGCTTATGAAATTAAAAAGCAAAAAGAAGGATACTACATACTTTTCACATTTGATGCTAAACCAGAATTTATTTCTGAATTTGAAAGAATTTTAAGACTAGATGAAATTGTTTTAAAAGATATAGTTGTAAAATTAGATAAATAATAAACATTTATTTAATCCTATTAAGGAGGAAAAAATATGAATAAATTTCAATTTATGGGGAGATTAACAAAAGATCCTGAAACTAGATATACACAAAATAACACACCAGTTTCTGCATTTACAGTTGCTGTAAATAGAAGATTTGCAGAAGCAAATGGTGAAAGAAAAGCAGATTTCTTTAATGTTACTGCTTTTGGTAAATTAGCAGAATTTTGTTCTAAATATTATAAAAAAGGCCAACAAGTTTTAGTTGAAGGAAGAATTCAAAATAGAACTTGGGAAGATCAAACTGGAGCAAGAAGATATTCTACTGATTATATAATTGAAAATGCTTATTTTGCTGATTCTAGAAGAGAACCAGGAGCTTCAATGGATATGGAAATTCCTACTGAAAGTAGTGATGGAGATTTCATTACTATAGATGATACAGATGAATTACCATTCTAATTTTAATTTTTGTTAGAAGGGAGGCGTCTTACAATGGCAGAAAAAAATGCTAAAAAAGGTGGAAGAGATCAAAAGCCTTATAGAAGACCAAGAAAAAAAGTTTGTAATTTTTGCGTAGATAAAATTGATGAAATAGATTACAAAGATGTTGAAAAATTAAGAAAATATGTTAGTGATAAAGGTAAAATCTTACCAAGAAGAGTTACAGGAACATGTGCTAAGCACCAAAGAAAAGTTACTGAAGCTATTCAAAGAGCAAGACATATTGCACTTTTACCATATACAGTAAAATAGAAAGAATAACGCTTGTATTGTTTAATATACAAGTGTTATTTTTTTAGAAATTATGTTTCGAAAATGTTACAAAATAATGTAATCTTTGTTGACATTAAAGCATAGCTAGTGTATAATGTAGTCATAAAAATCGCTATAATTTCTTGACTATAGAAATTAGTGATCTTTAAATTTAAATAAATTTTTAGGAGGAACTAGTAATGATGAATAACTATAACATTTCAGGCAACCTGGGTGAAATCTTCGTTAAAGCAAATTTTATTGCTGAAGAGTATCAGATTCCAGAAGTTCAAAATTTCTGTGTTGCTTTGGCTATACTTACAGAACGTGATTGTGTAATATGTCAGCAGTATGCAGAAAGAGGACTGCTTATTGATGTCTCTGAAATGACGTATTCCCTTAGCGTTGATGCGGATCTATATGAAGAAGTAACAGGTCATAGGTATCCAATACAGGATGAACCTGTTAAGACGGCAGAAAGTAACGACGTTGTACAAGAAGATGTCACTGATAATAAAAACAAGGAAGAGGAAAACAAAGATGTGAATTTTGTTTTGGTATTTACTTCAAACAATGAGAGTGCAAGCTATGATACTATTCCTAATTCAGAAGAACTTAACAGAGCACTTGAAGATGCTAACAAGAGATGCAGAAATGCCGGCGTAGACTATATTGATACAGACAACCTGCTTTTCTCAATTCTTAACGATGAAGAATGCTCGGCTTGCAAAATATTGAAGTTGTTCAAATACGATATAGAAGAATTTAAGGACATGTTGCTTTATAATAGCAATATATATGAATCGAATGGCATCGATGAAGTAATCATTCCGAAAATTTTGGAAAATTCGTGTACAATCATGAATAATAAGTATACTAAAGGTGAAGAGTGTCAAATTCTTAAAAGAGATGATGAAATCTTTACGGCGTGGAATATCTTTTCAAAGAAAACAAAACGAAACTGCATTCTTGTTGGTGAGGCCGGCGTTGGTAAGACTGCTATTGTCGAGGCACTCACTATGCAGATTGTAAACGGAAAGTGTCCAAAAGAATTCAAAAACTACAAAGTAGTATCACTTGACCTTAACTCCATGGTTGCTGGAACAAAATACCGAGGGGAATTTGAGAATAAGGTTCAGACTTTCATAAAGTTCATCGAAAGAACGCCTAACCTTATTGTTTTCGTAGATGAAATACACCAGATCCTGGGTACTGGCTCTGCTGAAGGTTCTGGACCAGATCTTAGCGGATCTCTTAAACCTATTCTTGCAAGGGACGATGTTGTATTTATCGGCTCTACAACTATTCAGGAATACGAGAGATTTTTCTCTAGGGATCCAGCATTCAAACGTAGATTTGAAAAAGTAGAAGTGAGGGAACCTAAGCTAAAAGAAGTAAAATCAATGATAAAACTCAGAGTACAGAATATATCTAAGCATCACGGCGTTGAAATTGATGACGAGCTGCTCGATTACATCATTATTACCGCCAAAGCAATGAACTATTACGGTAAGAACCCTGACCTTTCCGTTGATTTGGTTGACCGTTCAATGGCTATTGCTAAAATGAGAAAAGCAAAAAAACTTGAAAGACGTGACGTTGATAAAGTATTTTTCAAGAATTATAGCAATTATAAACGGATAAGCAAAAAAGATAAACTTTCTACAGCATATCATGAAGCAGGACATGCACTTGTTAGGATGCTGGCTAAGTATGATTTGAGAGAAGATGTACAGGTCGTATCTATAGTACCGACTGCTGATTATCTTGGGGTAACAATAACAGAAAATAATAATTCGTTTAGACCAATTACTCGTAAAGCTGTTCTTGAAAATGCCGGAATGTCACTTGCTGGAAGAATATCTCAGGAATATGTTGAAAAAGACTGGGACTTTGGCGCAAGTTCAGACTTGGTATCGGCAACTGATATCGTAAGACGTATGATCGTAGAAATGGGCATGGATGAAAGTGTTTATACCAATATAAGCCTTTATAATTATGGTGAAAATCATACTATGAGCCCTGAAGCAATTGATAAAGTAAATGAACGCATTAAGGAAATTATGAAGGAGGTTTATGAAAATACTAAACTTCTCCTTGAAAAAAATAAGGATGCACTTGCTACTATGGTAGAATTGCTTATGAAACGTGGCATAATTTCTATTGAAGAAATAAGAGCAGAATTTAAAGAAAAAAAGATTAAACTTAAAAAGTGATTTGTTAGGATCCAACTAAATGTTGGATCCTTTTTCTTTTTTTAATATCATTAATTCTAGAAAATACTTATTTAAAAATAGTAATATTTTTCACAAAAAGTAGTGATTTTAATAAACTATAAGTATGAGGTGAGTTTATGGAAATTTTTAAAGTAGGAGATATTGTAGCAAGACGTTCATATAATTACGATGTATTGTTTAGAATTACTAATATTAGAAATGGCGTAGCAGATCTTGTTGGAATAACTGTAAGAATAGTGGCTAACGCACCTGAATATGATTTAAAACATATTACAAAAGAAGAAGTAGAAAGTCATATAAAAAATGAAGAAAAAACTAGAATGGTAAGAATGAATAGATGTTATTCTAGATTTAGAAATAATAATAGATTTTATAACATGAGGGATCCTATGGAAAATAGCATTCCTAATACATATCAAAAGGATAGTATCTTAAAAAAACCAGGAGTTATTTTACATATAGATGGTGATATGGAATATGCAAAAAAATGTAGAGAAAGCTATAGAAAAATGGGCTTAACTGCATATTCATATAGCATACCTGAATCAGAACAACACAAACAAGTATATTCTTTGCTTCAAAAGATTAGGCCTAATATTTTAATATTAACTGGGCATGATGCATTTGCAAGGCGAAGTAATGACATATATAACATAGACAATTATAAAAACTCTAGATATTACATTCAAGGAGTCTTGGAGGCTAGACGTTATGAACACAATTTAGACAACCTTGTAATATTTGCTGGTGCATGTCAAAGTTATTACGAAGCTATCGTATCGGCAGGAGCTAACTTTGCTAGTTCACCTAAAAGAGTACTTATTGATATGATGGATCCTATAATAGTTGCTGAAACAATAGCATATACACCCGTGTATGCAAAACGTGTATACCAAAGTTACTGGAAATCCGGTATTGACATTAAATTTATATTATGGTTAAATATTTGTAAATATTAATATAATAGGAGGGAATATGTGGAATAAATTTTTTAAAGTTATGTTGTTTTTACCACTTTTTCTATTTTTAGTATCAGTAATACTTTTAGGATTTTATATAGGTTATAGAATTTTATGGGTACAAGCATTGGTAGAAGCTATGTTTTTATTAGGTATAGGAATAGGGCTTTCTTCGCAGTTAAAAAAGATGAAATGGTTTGGGATTATATTAATCGTTCTTTATTTAATATGTGGAGGAATAATAGGAAGCTTTGAGACACCAAAGTGGGGAACTACATATTTATGTGCTGGTATATCAATATATTTTGTTATTATATTTGCTATAAAAAGTATTCCTAAGTATAATAAATAAAGCAAATCAGTACTGCAAATTAATAGTGTAAACAAAATTTAAAAAAAATAATATCCATTGAAAAGTAACAGAAATTTTTTCTGTTGCTTTTTTATATTCATTAAATAAAAACTGGTTCTAGTAATATTCTATATTAATAAAATATAATAGGTGATGACTTAATGAGGGTTAAAAAAATGGAAGAAAATAAAAAAATATACGTTTTTGTTTCAGAGATTGAATATGATAGCGAACAGTATAAAAATGAAATAAATAAATTACGAAATGGAGAAAATGATATTATAGTATTTGTTGGTGGCCACATGTCAGCTGAAGTGTGTTTAAAAGAAATGTTAGATAATGCAAAGAGTTAAAAGAAAAGTCTTTCAGCGTATGTTTATTATATTTGTGAATAATATAGTATTTTTTCCGAAATTGGAGGTATATAATGGGAAAAAAAGTAGGGTATTGTAGACTTAGTAGAGATGAGGATAAGAAAAATTATTCTAGTATCGAAGAGCAAATACAAATGATAAATGACTACGCTAGTTCTAACAATGAAAAAATTGATGAATTTTATATTGATGATAATGTGTCAGGATATTTATTTAACAGACCAGACTTTAATAAAATGTTAGATGAATTATATGCGGGTAATATTAGTACAATTTATGCAAAAGATTTATCAAGAATAGGTAGAAAAAATGGAAGAGTCTTAACTTTGATAGATGATATAAAAGAAATGGGAAAAAATCTTATATTAGTTAATGAATTGGGTGGCACTTTGAATGTTCAGGAAAATAATAATGATTGTCTTGGTATTACAACCTGGTATAATGAAAGACTAGTAAGAGATGTTTCAAATAAAGTTAGGGCAAGTCTTCATAGTAAACAAAAAAATGGAACTGCTATTACCAATGGCTCATTTGGATATTATAAAAATCCGTTAGACAGAACCAAATTAATCATAGATGAAGAAGCAAAAGAAGTTGTAAACATTATATTTGATCTATATGTTAATAAATTGTATGGATTTCAAAAAATTGCCAATTATTTAAATACAATGGGCTATAAAACACCATCTCAAAGGCGAGCGGAAATTTACCCTAGTATAGGTAGGACCTATGAAAATAAAGTAAGTAATAGATGGCTAGCATCTACTATTGGCAGAATTTTAGAAAATGATATATACATAGGAAACTTTAGAACTCATAAAACAGAAAGGAGAACTATACATGGAAAATTAAATTATATCGATAAAGAATTTAATTATGTTTTTAAAAAACATCATGAATCTATAATTGATGATGAGGTATTTTATAAAGCTCAGGAATTAATAAGGAACAAATCCAGAAATCAATCGTTATACTATAAAAATAAAATTAGAAATTATATATTTAGAGGGTTGTTAAAATGTGGTAATTGTGGTGCTACAATGACTGGGATTACAAGAGTTAGAAGTAATAGAAAAAATTATCAACCAAAACAATGTTATATATGTACAAACGCAAGAAAGCAAAGTTTTTGTAGTACCTATAATAATATAAAAGAAAGTTACGTTCTAGAACAATTTAAAGTTTTATTAGAAGAAATTAGTAAAAGTTATGGAAATATAATAGAAAACCTGGAATTAGAAGATAAAAATTATAATAAAAAGCAAGAAAAAGAAAAGATAGAGAGACAAATTGAAAGAAATAGAGTTGAATACAAACTTTTATTAGAACAAAGAATAAACGCTCTAATTGGAATATCTGGTAAACAGAAAGAATTAGTGGAAAAAACTTATAATCAAATGGAAAATGAAATTATAATTAAGATAAGCAAACTAGAAGAATATAAGAAAAAAATAGAATTAATTGATGGAGAAAAATTAAATTATGATAAAAGTGATAATATTAAAATTTTTAATCAAATAATAGACGGTAGAGACTTAAATTCTAAGATTATAAGTAGAGTGCTAGATAAAGCGTATATTAATGGTAATAATATAGAATTTAAATTAAAAATGAATATAGATGAAATTTTATAATAGATGTATTTTATAATAAAAAGTACATCTAAAAAATGGTGTTACTGTATAGCATATACACCAGTAGATGAATATGTTCCACTTGCAAACATAATTTCAAACACAAGAGAAGGAATAAGAGGAGTGGGTGGAGTACAAACTAGAGGGACCTACAGAACTGGAATGCCAGGATTATAAAAAATGCCAGCAAGTAAATTTTGCTGGCTTTAAGTATTATAGACAAAAAAAGAAATCCCAAAAGGGATTTTCTTATTTACTTAATAATTTTGTTAGGCTTGCTTTTTTTCTAGCAGCTGTATTTTTTGCAAGAACACCTTTAGTCCAAGCTCTATCTACAGAACTAACAGCTTCTTTGTATAATTCTTCTTTTTTATCACTATTTTCTTTCACTGCTGCTTCGAAAGCTTTTATAGCTTCTTTATATTGTTTTTTAGTAGCTCTGTTTTGAGCAGTTTTAGTTTCGATTATTTTAACTCTTTTCTTTGCTGATTTAATGTTTGGCATAGTGCACCTCCTTATATAAGTATTAGATATTACCAAAACATTTTAACATAATATCAAATAAAAATCAAGAGTTTTTTATAAAAAATATAAAAATCCCCCTAGTACTAGTGACTAAGGGGAAATTTTTTAAATTTTTCTGTTAAACTGATTTGCACCAAAGATACAAGGTGTACTACATTTATAACCTGTGAATTTGCATCTAGCAGTAGAATTGTTAGTCTTTTCAATTATTTTAGAACTAAAATCTGAAACTTCAGTAGCTTTATTTAATATATCTACTGTATGTTTCATTGTTTCAAGCTGCGCTGCTCCACAAGCTCTTTCAAGACCTTTCAAAATAAGAGTATCTATGTTTCCGGTTTGAACAACTTTTACAAGTGTTCCTTGAGGGAATGTATCTTTCAAAGAATCCGCATCTTGGAGCCATTCTGATACTAAGGCTTCATCATCTTTTATTATTTCAGGAACATAGAATTTAAACTCATCTAAAACGTATATGAATATAGGTTCAGTTCTGTGTCTTTGAACTTGTGCTACACAAGAAAAACTTGCTTCATATGAAGTTTGATAAACATATGAAAACATATCAGGAATGTTAAAGTATTCCTTTTCACCGAATAAAGAGAGCCTTCTATTTTTTCCACCTGGGATTAAACCTTCAACTACGTAGTCGTCGAATAATTTAATAAACTCATTAATGTATGGAATCAACTTGTCATTAAAATTATTCTTTTCTGCATTTTTGACGTAATCTTTGAACATATATATAAGATAGTTTAGCTGTCTTAGTGATACTGTATATCCCATGATTGTCTGAGGTTCAAATATAGATACGAAGTATCTTGCGTTTTCCTGTGCTAGCTTTTTTATCTGAAACTCGGGATCTTTTGCTTTAGGTTTTAAGAGGTTAGGATACATATCTCTTATTATAGGAGTAAGTTTTTCACACCATTTTTCGTAAAGCTCTCCCTGTGGACTTGGTAACTCTTTGAAGTGAGTATATCTTGCAGACTTTTCAGAAGTTGCATAGTCTTTTTCATTATTAAGTAACATTGAAATTATTTTAGGAATGTTACAGAGTTCAAAAGTAAGCTTGAAATGGTCAAAAACACTATGATGTCCGGAAGTCAAAACTCTGGTAAGTCTCTTGGCAGTTGCCTCTGGATCTTCATTCTCAAGTTTTGAGAAACCTTCTTGAGAATAACAAATTCCAGCCATTTTTGCACAAAAGTCAAGTGCAGCGTTTAAATCGAAATTTTCATTTGGAGTGTTAACTTTTGTAAATGCAATAAGATTAGCTTTCATATAAATCTCTCCTTTTTAGTAAAAACATTGAGTAAAAAACTTTTGTAATGTAATAATATCATTATTTACTTTTAAAGTCAATAATATAAAAAAACAAGCACTGTGTGTGCTTGTTTAATTTAGTTTAGACATTGCTTCTTCAGAAGTAATGTATTCATATTTTACCATTGCTTCTACAACTTGTTTTTGTCTTTGATATGAAAGATCCGAATTGTTACTTAGTGCGTACACACTTGGGGCGTTTGGAATCCCAGCAAGCATTGTAGCTTCTGAAAATGTTAAGTTTATAGGCGATTTATCAAAGTAGCCTTTTGAAGCTTCATAAAGACCATTGTAACCATCTCCAAAGTATAGTGTGGCGATATAAACCTCTAGTATTTCGTCTTTACTGTAATTTTTTTCTAAATCATATGCTACAAAAACTTCAGCTATTTTTCTAGTAAATTTCTTTTCCTGAGTAAAATATAAATTTTTAGCTAATTGTTGAGATATAGTGCTACCACCTTCGGCAAGTTTACGTGATTTTAAGTCAGTTACTATTGCTCTTCCAATTGATACTATATCTATTGCACCATGTTCATAGAATCTATGATCTTCTATGGCTAAAAGAGCATTTGTAAAATCTTTTGAGATGCTATCAAGTTTCATAAAATCATTTCTATTTTGAATTGAAGTGATTTTTCTTTCAATAGAAATTCTTGAAGTTGCATCTTTATATAAATTATATCCATCTCTAATAATAAAAATGCTAGCTACTAGAAAAATTGTTAGCAAAGATAGAATAAGAATTTTTAGCTTTTTAAAGAATTTCATATAGACCTCCTAATACAAATTATAATACAAAAAACAAATATATTCAATTATATATCATATAACTGGTAATAATTAAAAAAGATAACAATAGTGAATTAAAATATTTACAATCATTTGCAATTGATTTACATAAATTGACAAAATGTGACTTGTATGATATAATACTCGTATAAATTTAACAATCTTTTTTTGATTAAAAATGGAGGAAGAAAAATGAGTAAAAAACAGAAAACAATTTTGGTATTAGTGGCTGTAGTAGTTTTTGCCGTATCTTTTATATCTTTATTTTGTGTAATGAAGACAAACAATAAGCATACCGAAGGCTATGATTCACTAATGGAAACGGCTGAAAAATTTGATGAAATGTATAGAGAAAGTGATTCCAAGGAGGCGCTTAATCTAGCTGATGATTTTGACGTAGAAAAAGGAGAATATAAAGCATTATTTGAAAATAACGATTATTATATAGTTCTTTATTATGATAAGGACAGGAATTTTCAGGGAGGAGAACTTGTAGATAAAGCTAAGAGCGTAGTAGGACTCGTGCTAGTTTCTGCAATCTGGAGCCTTTTGATTTCTATGGGCGTAGAAATTGTGGCTTATGGATTTGTGTCGTCGTATAACTTTAAGAAAAATAGCAACCGGAAAAAGTAATAAAAAGGCATCGTATTAATTTACGGTGCTTTATTTTTTCGTAATTTTGTGAATAAATTAAAATTGAGTAGAAAAATATACAAATATTTATACTTTTTTTGTAAAAATGCTTGCTTTTTTAGACAACATAAGTTATAATATTTATGTTGATTTGCGTTGAAGTAAGATGTGGCTACTCATCGAAGTAGGGAACTCTTATGGAGCATGTCTGATTTTAAATCGGGCGGCAAGTATAGATTAACATGTATTTGCCAAGTTTTTAGAAATAAAATCTTGGTTTTTGTATATGTGAAAAAAGAAACACGCGGGGTAGTGTAAAACTTGCTAGACCAGGAATGATAGAAAAGGAGTGTTTTACATATGGCAAAAGTTGAATCAAAAAAAATGAGAATAAGATTAAAAGCTTATGATCATGTAATGCTAGAACAAGCAGCTAGCAAGATTGTTGAAGTTGCTAGAAAGACAGGTTCTGAAGTTTCAGGTCCTATTCCTCTACCAACTGAAAAAGAAATCATTACAATATTACGTTCTCCACACAAACATAAAGATTCAAGAGAACAATTTGAAATGAGAACTCACAAAAGAGTTATTGATGTTTTAAATCCAAACCAAGCTACAGTAGAAGCTTTAATGGCTATTGATATGCCAGCTGGAGTTGACATCGAAGTTAAATTATAATTTAAACTAAAAATATTTAGTAGTTAACCTGAGAGCAGGCAATAACAAACCCTATACTATTTATTTTATTTAATTTTATTAAGAGTTTAAATTGATATCGTATAAAAGGGAGGAAACAAAATGGTAAAAGAAATTTACGGTAAAAAAATTGGAATGACACAAATATTTTCTGAAGATGGCGTGGCTATTCCTGTAACTGCTATTGAAGCTGAACCTTGTACAGTAGTTGCTAAAAAAACTGCTGATAAAGAAGGATACAATGCTATAGTTGTAAGTTTTGGTAGTATTAAAGAAAAAAATGCAAACAAACCTCAAAAAGGAATATTTGCAAAAGCTGGAGCTCCGCTTCAAAAATATTTAAGAGAAATCAAAGTTGAAAACGTTGATGAATACGAAATTGGAAGTAAAATAACAGTTGATGCTTTCACAGCAGAAGACAGAGTTGATGTTCAAGGAACTTCAAAAGGAAAAGGATTCCAAGGAAATATTAAAAGACATGGACAACACAGAGGTCCAATGGCTCATGGTTCTATGTATCATAGAAGACCAGGTTCTATGGGTTCTACAAGTACTCCAGGAAGAGTATTTAAAGGTAAAAAATTACCAGGACACATGGGAAGTGTAACATCTACAATCCTTAACTTAGATATAGTTAAAGTAGATGCTGATAAAAATGTAATCTTAGTTAAAGGATCAATTCCTGGAGCTAAAGGTTCAATTGTAAAAGTTAGAAAAAGTGTTAAATAATCTTTAAGAGAGGAGGAAATATAAAATGCTTAAAGTAGACGTTTTAAATATGGAAGGTAAAAAAGTTAAAGATATTGAACTTGCAGAATCTGTATTTGGAGTAGAAGTAAACGATGTAGTAGTTCACGCTGCATTAGTTAACTATTTAGCTAATCAAAGACAAGGTACACAATCTACTAAAACTAGAGCAGAAGTTCGTGGTGGTGGTAAAAAACCTTGGAAACAAAAAGGAACAGGTAGAGCAAGACAAGGAAGCATAAGAGCTCCACAATGGATAAAAGGTGGTATTGCACTTGGACCAAAACCAAGAAGTTATAAATATGCTATTCCTAAAAAAATGAGACAACTTGCATTAAAATCAGTTCTAACTTCTAAATTACAAGAAGGAGAATTAGTAGTTGTTGATAAATTAGAATTAAAAGAAATTAAAACTAAGGATATGGTTAAAGTTTTAAATACTTTAAACGCAGAAAATTCTTTAGTAATGTTAAGTGAAAAGAACTTAAATGTTCAAGCATCAGCTAGAAACATAGCTAATGTAAAAACTACTTTAGTTAGTACAATAAATGTATTTGATTTATTAAAATATAACAAATTAGTAGTAACAGAAGATGCTATTAAAAAATTAGAGGAGGTGTACGCATAATGAAACACGCAGAAGACGTTATAATAAGACCTATAATGACTGAAAAATCTTATGCAAGCATTGCTGACGGAAAATACACTTTCGAAGTTGCTACAACTGCTACAAAGATTGAAATAAAAAATGCAGTTGAAGAACTTTTCGGAGTAAAAGTAAAGAAAGTTAACACTTTAAGATATGACGGTAAAAAGAAAAGAGTTGGAGTACACCAAGGTACAACTAAAGCATGGAAAAAAGCTATTGTTGAAATAGATACAAATCCAGCTGAAGAAAAATATCTTGCAAAAGGTGGAAAAGAAACTAAATCAAATAAAAAATATAAAACTGAAATTGAAGAAATTAGTTCAGCATTTGGAAGTAATAACTAATACTAGGAGGGAATTAAAATGGGAATAAAATCATTTAAACCTGTTACTCCATCACTTAGAAATACAACAGTATTAACTAATGAAGAACTTACAAAATTCGAACCAGAAAGAAAATTATTAAAAACTGTAAAAAAGACTGCAGGAAGAAATAATTCTGGTAAAATAACAGTAAGACATCATGGTGGTGGAAACAGAAGAAAATATAGAGTTATTGATTTTAAAAGAAATAAAGTAGATCAAGAAGCTACTGTAATAGGAATTGAATACGATCCTAACAGAACAGCTAATATTGCTTTAATTGAATATGAAGATGGAGAAAGAGCTTATATAATTGCTCCTGTTGGATTAACAGATGGTGATAAAGTTATATCTAGTGATAAAGCAGATATAAAACCAGCTAACTGTTTACCAATATCTTCTATTCCTGTTGGTACAATGATATACAACATTGAACTACACAAAGGAAAAGGAGCTCAACTTGTAAGAAGTGCTGGTATGTCAGCTCAACTTATGGCTAAAGAAGGAAAATATGCACATGTTAGAATGCCTTCTGGAGAAATGAGACTTATTTCTGTAGATTGTAGAGCATGTATCGGTCAAGTTGGAAACTTAGATCACGAAAACGTAAAACTTGGTAAAGCAGGAAGAACTAGACATATGGGTGTAAGACCTACTGTTAGAGGTAGCGTTATGAACCCTTGTGATCACCCACATGGTGGTGGTGAAGGTAGAGCACCAGTTGGACATACAGGACCAAGAACTCCTTGGGGTAAACCAGCTCACGGTTATAAAACTAGAAATAGAAACCATAGAACAGATAAATATATCGTTAAAAGAAGAAATCAAAAATAATAATGGAGGGATAGAATATGTCAAGATCGCTTAAAAAAGGACCTTACTGTGATGAAAGATTACTTGCAAGAGTTGAAAAACTAAATGAAGAAGACAAAAAAGAAGCTTTAAAAACTTGGTCAAGAGCTTCTACTATATATCCACAAATGATTGGTCATACTATAGCTGTACATGATGGAAGAAAACATGTACCAGTTTATATAACTGAAGAAATGGTTGGACACAAATTAGGTGAATTTGCACCAACTAGATTATTCAGAGGTCATGCTGGAGATAAAAAGAGTAAGGTAAAATAAATTTTAAATATCTTAGAAAAAAAGGAGGAGCTTTAAAATGGAAGCAAGAGCAGAATTACGTCATGCAAGAATAAGTGCTAGAAAAGCTAAAATTGTATTAGATACTGTTAAAGGTAAAAAAGCAAGCGAAGCAGTTGCTATATTAAAATATACTAATAAAGCTGCAGCACCTATGATTGAAAAATTATTAAAGTCAGCAATGGCTAATGCAGTAAATAATCATTCAATGGACGAAACAAAATTATATATTGCAGAAGCTTATGCTAATCAAGGACCTACAATGAAAAGAATTATGCCAAGAGCTCAAGGTAGAGCTAATAGAATAAGAAAAAGAACTAGTCACATAACAATTGTGTTAAAAGAAGCTTAATATAAGGAGGTAAGTTTAAGATGGGTCAAAAAGTTAGTCCACACGGACTTAGAGTTGGAATCATTAAAGATTGGTCATCAACTTGGTATGCTAATAAACAAGATTTCTCAGCAAACTTAGTAGAAGATCATAAAATACGTGAATATTTAAAAAACTTACTTAAACCAGCTGGAATAAATAAGTTAAATATTTCAAGAAAAGGAAACTTAGTAAAAGTTGACATCTATGCAGCTAAGCCTGGAATGATAATCGGAAAAGGTGGAGCAGCTATTGAAGAATTAAAAGCAAAACTTGTTAAATTAACAGGAAAAGAAATTTCTTTAAATATTGTTGAAGTAAAAGATATTGATATGGCAGCACAATTAGTTGCTGAAAATATAGCTTCACAATTAGAAAGAAGAATATCTTTTAGAAAAGCTATGAAACAAGCAATGCAAAAAACAATGAAAGCAGGAGCAAAAGGTATCAAAACTGCAGTATCTGGACGTCTAGGCGGAGCAGAAATTGCAAGAACTGAACACTATAGTGAGGGAACAATTCCTCTACAAACTTTAAGAGCTGATATTGATTATGGTTTTGCAGAAGCAAAAACTACATATGGTATCATTGGTGTAAAAGTTTGGATCTATAAAGGAGAAGTGTTACCTGCAAAAAAAGATGTAAAAGGAGGTAACTAAGAATGTTGTCACCAAAAAGAACAAAATTTAGAAAAGTACAAAAATGCTTAACAAAAGGAAAAGCTCAAAAAGGAAATAAGGTTACAGATGGAGAATACGGAATACAAGCTTTAGAACCAGCTTGGATTACTGCAAATCAAATCGAATCTGTCAGAGTAACTTTATCTAGATATACAAAAAAAGTTGGTAAAACTTGGATAAAAATATTCCCAGATAAACCAATAACTAAAAAACCAGCTGAAACTCGTATGGGTTCTGGTAAAGGAAATCCAGAGTACTTTGTTGCTCCAATTAAAGCAGGAAGAGTTTTATTTGAAGTAGCAGGTCTTGGTGAAGAAGTAAGTAAAGAAGCTTTAACAAAAGCTATGCACAAACTTCCAGTAAAATGTAAAATAGTTAAAAGAGAAGTAGAAGGGGGTAATGAGAATGAAATCTAGTAACATTAATGAATATAAAAATATGTCAGCTGAAGAACTAGAAAAAGAATTAAAAGCTTTAAAGCAAGAATTATTTAAATTAAGATTTCAACATGCCTTAAATGGTCTTGATAACCCTAAAAAAATTACTATAGTTAGAAAAAACATAGCAAGAGTAAATACAGTTTTAACTATGAAAAAAAGTATTTAGTGGTAAAGGAGGATTAAGGACAGATGGAAGAAAGAAATTTAAGAAAAGTTAAACTTGGAAAAGTTGTTAGTAATAAAATGGACAAAACAATTGTAGTAAGAATTGACACTAAAGTAAAAGATCCACTTTATGGAAAAATTAAAAATAGAACTTTAAAAGTAAAAGCTCACGATGAAAACAATGAATGTAGCATCGGAGATACAGTTGAAGTAATGGAAACTAGACCACTAAGCAAAGATAAAAGATACAGATTAGTAAGAATTGTGGAAAAAGTTAAATAGTATTAAAATTGTAAATTTGAAGGGAGGACTAATCCATGATACAACAACAATCAATATTAAAAGTTGCTGACAATACTGGAGCAAAAGAGATTATGTGTATTAGAGTTATGGGTGGTTCCCACAGAAAATGGGGAAACATCGGTGACGTTATAGTAGCTTCAGTTAAAAAAGCAGCACCAGGCGGAGTTGTAAAAAAAGGAGACGTTGTAAAAGCAGTTATCGTAAGAACAAAAAGAGGTCTAAGACGTGAAGATGGATCTTATATTAGATTCGATGAAAATGCAGCTGTTATTATAAAAGATGATAATACACCAAGAGGTACACGTATCTTTGGGCCAGTAGCAAGAGAACTTAGAGATAAAGACTTTATGAAAATAATATCTCTAGCTCCAGAAGTTCTATAATTTTGGGGGTGAATTAATAAATGATAGCTAAAATGAAAATAAAAAAAGGAGATACAGTTGTAGTTACTTCTGGTTCTGAAAAAGGAAAAAAAGGAGAAGTTATAGCAGTATCTGCTAAAGAAAATAAAGTAATAGTTAAAGGTGTTAATATTAGAACAAAACACGCAAAAGCTAGAAAACAAGGACAAGAATCTGGAATAATTAAAAGAGAATGCCCTATTCACGCTTCAAAAGTAGCTTTCTACTGTGATAAATGTGACAAGGGTGTAAAACTTGGAATTAAAGTAGAAGAAGACGGAAAGAAAGTTAGATTCTGCAAAAAATGTCAAGAAGTTAAGTAAAGGAGGGGAAAATAAATGAACCTTAAAGAAAAATATAAGGCAGAAGTTGTACCTGCATTAAAAGAAAAATTTGGTTATAAATCAATTATGCAAGTACCAAAACTAGAAAAAATTGTTATAAACATGGGTGTTTCTGATGTTAAAGAAAGCTCTAAAGCATTAGATTTCGCTATGGCTGATTTACAATTAATAACTGGTCAAAAACCAATCGTAACTAAAGCAAAAAAATCAATTGCTGCTTTCAAAGTTAGAGAAGGAATGAACATCGGTTGTAAAGTAACATTAAGATCAGACAAAATGTATGATTTTGCTACTAAGTTATTTAACGTAGCACTTCCTCGTGTAAGAGATTTTAAAGGTGTAAATCCTAAATCTTTTGACGGTAGAGGAAACTACTCAATGGGTGTAAAAGAGCAAATGATTTTCCCAGAAATTGAGTATGATAAAATAGATAAAGTTAGAGGAATGGATATCATTTTTGTTACAACAGCAAAAACTGATGAAGAAGCAAAAGCATTATTAGAAATGTTAGGCTTACCATTCTCTGAGAGATAGGAGGACTTGAAATGGCAAAAAAATCTATGATTGCTAAACAAAAGAGAGAACCAAAGTTTAGCACAAGATACTACAATAGATGTAAAATTTGTGGAAGACCACATTCATATATGAGAAAATATGGAATATGCCGTTTATGCTTTAGAAAATTAGCATATCAAGGAGAAATACCAGGAGTTAAAAAAGCAAGCTGGTAAAAAAGGAGGTAAAAAAATGACTACAACAGATCCAATTGCAGACATGTTAACAAGAATAAGAAATGCTAACCAAGAAAGACACGCAACAGTTGACATTCCTTATTCAAAAACAAAAAAAGCAATAGCTGATATATTACTTAATGAAGGTTTTGTAAAAGCAGTTGATGTTTTAGAAGAAGGTACTCATAAAACAATAAGAGTAACTCTTAAATATGAAAATAAGACAAGAGTTTTACAAGGTCTAAAAAGAATAAGTAAACCAGGTCTTAGAATATATGCAAATGTTGAAGAATTACCAAGAGTTTTAAATGGTCTTGGAATTGCAATTATTTCTACTTCTAAAGGAATAATGACTGATAAAGAAGCAAGAAAACAAAATGTTGCTGGAGAAGTAATGGCATATATTTGGTAATAATAGTATGTGTAAATAAAAAGGAGGGTATACCAAATGTCAAGAATAGGTAAAAATCCTATAGCAATACCACAAGGTGTAGAAGTTAAAGTTGAAGGTCAAACAGTTACTGTTAAAGGACCAAAGGGAACATTAACTGAAACTTTCTTAGATAGTGTAAATATAGCTGTAGAAGATAATAATGTTGTTGTAACTAGAAAAAATGACAATGCTAGAAACATTCATGGTTTAACTAGAACATTAATCAACAACATGGTTATCGGTGTAAGCCAAGGTTATGAAAAAACACTTGAAATAGCTGGTGTTGGTTATAGAGCTCAAAAACAAGGTAATAAATTGGTATTAACTTTAGGTTATTCACATCCAGTAGAAGTTGAAGAACCAGAAGGAATAACAATCGAAGTACCATCTCAAAATACAGTTGTTATAAAAGGTATCGACAAACAAGTTGTTGGACAATTAGCAGCAAATATTAGAGAATATAGATTACCTGAACCTTATAAGGGTAAAGGAATAAAATACGCTGGTGAAAGAATCAAGAGAAAAGAAGGAAAAGCTGGCGGCAAAAAATAGATTTGAAGGAAGGAGAGCTTCGAAATGATAAATAAAGTAAGCAAAAAAGAGTCTAGACAAACAAGACAAAAAAGAGTAAGAGCTAAAGTTAAAGGTACAAGCTCAAGACCTAGACTTTGCGTTTTTAGAAGTTTAAATAATATTTCTGTTCAAGTAATTGATGATGAAAAAGCTGTAACTTTAGTATCAGCATCAACTCTTGATAAAGAAGTTAAAACAAAAGCTTCTAATGTAGAAGCTGCAAAAGAAGTTGGAGCTTTAATTGCAAAACGTGCAATTGAAAAAGGTATAAAAACTGTTGTTTTCGATAGAAACGGTTACTTATATCATGGTAAAGTTCAAGCAGTTGCTGAAGCAGCAAGAGAAGCAGGACTTGAATTTTAAGAGAAAGGAGAATAAGGCTCATGGCTGAAGCAAAACAAGAATTAAAAGAAAAAGTTGTTAATGTAAGTAGAGTAGCTAAAGTTGTTAAAGGTGGAAGAACTTTTAGATTTAGCGTTCTAGTTGTTGTAGGAGACGAAAACGGAAGAGTTGGTGTTGGTACTGGTAAATCTGCTGAAGTTCCTGAAGCAATCAAGAAAGCTACAGATGATGCTAAGAAAAATTTAGTAAAAGTTTCTTTAGTAAATGGAACTTTACCACATGAATATACAACTAATTTTGGTTCTTCTAAAGTTATTTTAAAACCAGCTCCTGAAGGTACAGGTGTTATAGCAGGTGGTGCTGTAAGACCAGTACTAGAACTTGCAGGTGTTAAAGATGTAACTGCTAAGACATTGGGGTCTCGTAACAGCAGAAATGTTGTTTATGCAACATTAAAAGCTTTACAAGCAATGAGAACTCCAGAGGAAGTTGCTAAACTTAGAGGAAAAAAAGTAGAAGAAATTCTAAAATAAAACTTATTTAAAGAGAGGAGGAAACTCTAATGAAGATGAATGATTTAGGACCAGCTTATGGTGCAACTACTTCTAGAAGAAGAATCGGAAGAGGTATTGGAAGTGGACTAGGAAAGACAGCTGGTAAAGGACACAAAGGTCAAAAAGCTAGAACTGGCGGTAGTATAAGAAGAGGATTTGAAGGTGGTCAAACACCTTTATATAGAAGAATTCCAAAAAGAGGATTCAAGAATCATTTTGCAACTGAATATGCAATTATCAACCTTAGCGATTTAGAAAGATTTGATAATGGTACAGTTGTAAACGCTGAACTTTTACTATCAGAAGGAATTATCAGAAAAGAACTAGACGGAGTAAAAGTTTTAGGAAATGGAACTCTTACAAAGAAACTAACAGTTGTAGCTACTAAATTTTCAAAAACAGCAGAGGAAAAAATACAATCTGTAGGTGGAAAGATTGAGGTGAAGTAGATTATGCTACAAACCTTAAAAGATATCTTTGGCGTAAAGGATATAAGAAAAAAATTATTATTTACAGTATTTATAATTCTTCTTTATAGATTAGGATCTTTCATTACTGTTCCAGGTGTTGATAAAGCAGCTTTTATCCAACAAGTTGGAGAAGCTTCTAACGGACTTGTTAGTACAGTAAACTTAATCTCAGGTGGAGCATTCAGTAGATTCTCTATATTTGCAATGACAATAGGACCTTATATTACGGCTTCTATAGTATTGAATCTATTACAAGTTGTAATACCAAGTCTTGAAAGACTTGCAAAAGAAGGAGAAGAAGGTAAGAAAACACTTGCTAAATATACAAAATATTTAACAATTGCATTTGGATTAGTTGAAGCTATAGGATTATATTTAACATATAAAAACTACTTATTGCTTCCTCTTACTTCAGGTGCTGGTAAAGTAATTGGTGTATTTCTTTTCGTAATATCTTTAATGGCTGGTACAGCATTGCTTACTTGGCTTGGAGATAAAATTACTGAATATGGTATAGGAAATGGTATTTCAATAATCGTATTTGTTGGTATTATTTCTCGTATTCCATCAGGTGCAGCAGCATTATTTGAATTTGCAAAAGGTGGTTTAAGTAGTGTTTTAATAGTAGCTGCATTAGTAATTGCAATGATAATAGTTGTTGCAAGTGTAATTTATGTTCAACAAGCTGAACGTAAAATTCCTGTTAACTATGCAAAACGTGTAGTTGGTAGAAAAATGTATGGAGGACAAAATACTCATATTCCTCTAAAAGTTGCAATGGCTGGAGTTATGCCAATAATCTTTGCAATGTCATTTATGATGTTCCCAGGAACTATAATAAATATTTGTACTAAATCTAATCCAACAGGATTTTGGAAAGGTGTATATGATTTATTCACAGTTTCTAGTGGAAGTGCATGGTATTATCTATTAGGATATTCTGTAATTTATATGGCATTAATTGTATTGTTTACATTCGTGTATACATTATTTATGGTTAATCCAACAGAAATTGCTAATAATTTAAAGAAAAATGGTGGATTTATTCCAGGTATAAGAGCTGGTAAAAATACATCAGAATATATTTCTCAAGTATTAAAATATGTAACAACAGTAGGGGCTTTATTCTTAGCTGTAGTTGCTGTATTACCAATATTATTACAAGGATTTACTCCTGTATCAATAACATTTGGTGGTACTTCAGTTCTAATCATTGTTAGTGTTGCATTAGAAATACTTAAGAATCTTGAAACACAAATGGTTAGTAGACACTATAAAGGATTTTTAAACTAGTAAATAATATAAAAAAAGAAGAGATAACTCTTCTTTTTTTTTTACATTTGTGTTGATGCTTTT
>CAJLBR010000014.1 GCA_905204915.1 uncultured Clostridium sp. | reverse complement strand
TAATACATTTTTATTTTTCATACCCATTCCTCCAATCATTTCAACAAATTACTAGTTATCAGTAAGTATATTATCATATTTTATTACATTTTACAACATAAAGAGATTGATATTATGCCTATTGTAAATTGTATTTTACATTCAAATAAAAGTTGTTTTTTCTTGTAATACCAACTGTTTTATTATCTGAAATAAATTTATATGCAGTCAAAATTGAAGAAAATCAATTAATTATAAAATTGACTGCATATTGACTGCATTTACTTAAAGATTTATAGATTTTATGGAAGTTTTAGAAAGGCTGAAAAAGTTTAAATAAATTGTGTGTAATGCAGTAATAGTCAGTATTTGCTCATAAATGCAAAAAAAGAAGAACTCCTAAGAATTCTTCTAAATATGGTCGGAGTGACAGGACCCGAACCTGCGACCTCATGGTCCCAAACCACGCGCTCTACCAACTGAGCTACACCCCGAAATACAAAAATTATTATAACATCTAGTAAATAAAAAATCAATACTTTTATTCAAATTTGTTAAAAAATGTTGACTTTAGGCACTAAAAAGTATAATATTATTATATGTACAAAAGAGGTGAAATGTGTGAATTTAAAAGCAAAATATCAATATACACACTTTATTTATCCAATAATAATCGAAAGAAAAAAATATTCGGATTTTATCGAAAGTTTATTATCACAAGAAAAACAGTGGAAATTTAAAATAAATCAACAGAAGAATGATGAATCTATGTATAACTTCTTCTTACCTTATATGAGAAAATTTTTATTTCCAACAATTTTTTGGAGTGATTATGAAATAAAACAATTTAAAAAGATGAAATGGAAAAATAAAGTAGATCTTGTAAGTAAGTTATCTTGTGTTGAATTTGAGTATGATTTACAAAACATAAAGATGGGTACAATGGATGCAAGAAGATATGGTAAAATTAAATTTGACATTTCTAATATAAGATTAATATGTTTTGAACCAGGAATATGTTTTATTGATATAAAAGCTCAAATTGATGATTCGTCTGAATTTATTGAGTTTGATAAAATATTAGACTTTAACCATAATTTTAGAAGTCTTACACCAAGAGCAGTTAATAGAATAAAAAATAAGAATATTATGCATGGAAATAATATAAACAGAATAGAAGACATTGCAATATTCATAAATTCTTTAGTATCTTCTTATGAAACCAAAGATATAGAAAAAATATACTATGACAAAATGTTTATTTATTCTTATATGTGTGTTCATGATTGGAAAAAACAGAGTGATTTTGAATTATTAAAAAATGATTTCTTAAAGTTCCAATATGTTATTGATAGTGCTAATAAATCAACATATATGTCAGAATCTAAAGAAATACAAGATGACATGTATAGTAGATGGGAATATTCAATGTTTGGATTTTCAAGAGAAAGCGGAGTAGCTTTTGTTTCAGATGAAGAAAAGTATAATGTTACAATGCTTCCTTATGACTTCGAAAAGAAATATTTTTATATAATGTTACTTGCGTTTTATCAAAGACTATCACTTATAAGTTTTTCTCAAGATTTGATAAAGAAAGATAAAACTAAAATTAAGGACTTGAATGAAGATTTGACTAGATTTACTCATTTTAGCTGGTTTAGCCAAATAACAAATTCAGATTATGGTACTTGTATGTGGAAAAGATGGAAAAAAGCTTTTGAACTTGATGAACTTTATGAAGAGGTTCATAAAGAATATTCTGAGTACTATGATTCTGTAGTTGCCGGTGGTCAAGACAAAATTAATATATTACTTATTTTGTTATATACAATAAGCGTATTATTTACAGGATTACAAATATTAACGAGCTTCTTTAATATTAGCGCTTCTTGGGTGGAACCAACTGTTATAATATTAATGATAATAACAATAATAAGTTATCCCGTGTATGCTTCTGTAAGGTGGCTTAAACATAAATTTGAAAAGAGATAGGAGAAATTAAATGCAAATATATTGTGGGACAGATATAATAGAAGTTGATAGAATAAAGGAAGCGGTAGAAAATACAAAGGGATTTAAAGAGAATATTTATACTGCAAAAGAGATTGAAAAAATAGAAAAAATTGTTAGCGTTAATAAATATCAAAGATATGCTGGAAGATTTGCTGCAAAAGAGGCAATATATAAGGCAATGTCTAAGATACTTATTGAAAATAAAATAAACATGAGATTTGACGAAGTGGAAATATTAAATATTGAAGATTTAAGAAATAGACCTAAAGTGTATTTTTTAGATGATAAACTTAATGATTTATGCAAACAATATAATATAGAAATTGACGTCAGTATATCTCACATCAGTACTAATGCAACGGCCATGGCAGTTGTAAAAATAGATAAGGAGTAAAAAAGTATGGAAAACAAAAAATTTTATATAACAACACCTATATATTATCCAAGTAGTTCATTTCATGTAGGACATTGTTACTGTACTGTAGTTGCTGATGCAATTGCAAGATATAAAAGACTAAGAGGATATGACGTTTTCTTCATGACTGGAACAGATGAACATGGACAAAAAATTGAGGGAAAAGCTAAAGATGCTGGTGTTACTCCAAAGGAATTTGTAGACGAAATAGTAGCAGATACGAAAGACTTATGGAAGAAACTAGGAATAAGTTATGATAAGTACATAAGAACTACTGATGAAGAGCACAAAGCTTGTGTTCAAAAAATATTTCAAAAATTATATGATCAAGGAGATATATATTTAGATTCTTACGAAGGCAAATATTGTACACCATGTGAATCATTTTTTACTGATTCTCAATTAGTAGATGGAAAATGTCCTGATTGTGGTAGAGAAGTTGAATTAGTAAAAGAAGAAAGTTATTTCTTCAGACTTTCTAAATATCAAGACAGAATCTTAAAATTTTATGATGAACATCCTGATTTTCTAGAGCCTATTTCTAGAAAAAATGAAATGCTAGAGAATTTCTTTAAAAAAGGTTTAAATGATCTATGTGTTTCAAGAACTACAATAGATTGGGGAATTAGGGTGCCTTTTGATCCAAAACATACAGTATACGTTTGGATAGATGCATTAAGTAACTACATATCTGGTCTTGGATATTTGTCAGACAATGATGAGAATATGAAAAAATACTGGCCAGCAGATTTGCATTTAGTTGGTAAAGAAATATTCAGATTTCATTCTATAATATGGCCTGCTCTTTTAATGGCTTTGGATTTACCATTACCAAAGAAAATATTTGGACATGGATGGTTAATAGTTGATGGTGCAAAAATTTCTAAATCACTTGGAAACTATAAAGATCCACGAGTTTATATAAATGAAACTTCAGTTGATAGTTTAAGATATTATCTTTTAAGTGAAGTAAATTTTGGACAGGATGGAAATTTCTCAGAAGAATTATTCATTGAAAAATCAAATTCTGATCTTGCAAATGATCTTGGAAATTTAGTAAGTCGTGTTACAGCAATGGTTGAAAAATATAATGGTGGCATGATTAGAAAAGGTTCTGTAAAAGAAGATTATGATGAAAGTTTAATTGATTCTGCAGAAACTTTAGTTGAAAAAGTAGAAAACTCTATGGATAAACTAAAGATCAATGATGCGGTTTCTAAAATTTTAGCTGTAGTAAGAAAGGCAAATAAATATATTGATTTATCTATGCCATGGGTACTTGCTAAAGAAAACAACCATGAAAGATTAGACAGAGTTTTATATAATCTAGTTGAAACTATAAGAATAGTAGGTATTTCATTAATGCCATTCATGGTTGAAACACCTAAAAAAATATTTGAACAAATTGGTGTTGATGAAGATTTACAAGCTTGGGATAGCAGTAAAACATTTGGATTATTAAAAGAAGGAACTGTTGTTAAAAAAGGCGAAAATCTTTTCCAAAGAATAGAAGTAAAAAAGGAGCAACCTAAAGTGGAAGAAACAAAGAAAGTAGAAAACAAAGATAATAAAGAAAATGAAAAAGTACAAAAAAATGACTATATTACTATAGATGATCTTTCAAAAGTAGAACTTAAAGTAGGTCAAATACTTGAAGTCTCAAGAGTTGAAAAATCTGATAAATTATACAAATTAACTGTAGATATAGGATCTGAAAAGAGAACTATTGTATCAGGACTTGTTAATTACTACAAGGAAGATGAATTGTTAAATAAACAAGTAGTTGTTGTAACTAATCTAAAACCTGCAAAATTAAGAGGTGTAGAATCTCAAGGAATGTTACTTGCAGCAGGTGATGATGATGTAGTTAAACTTCTAGTATTAGATAATAATGCAGGAACTTTAGAAAATGGTGCAAATATACATTAGCTGGCTAATTTTAGCCAGCTTTTGCTGTTTTATGAAAACATACAAGAATGTTTTATCAAGAATATTGTATTTTTTTTTATGCTATGATAAAATATAAGCGTTATATTTTAACTAAAGAAAGGAGCTATTTTTTAATAGTTTGATGATAGATATGGAAAAAGAAAGTGTTGAAAATTTAGAAAATAAAGACTTACAACAGGTAGATGAAAATTTAAATTTGCAAAGAAGAAAGGATCCAAAAGTAATATTTAAAAATGTATTAAGAGAAATTGCCGAATGGGTAATATGTTTTATAATAGCCTATGTACTATACTTAATACTAAATTATTTTGTTGGTACAATTTCTGGAGTAAAACAGGTTTCAATGTATCCAACTGCTAAAGAAGGAGAAAGAGTTATATTACAAAGAACAGTTTTATTTAAACATGAATTAAAATATGGAGATATAATTACATTTGAAGCTCCTCTTGCTAAAAGTGATAATTTTGTAGTTGAACCAAATAACGAAAAGCCTACTTCTAAAGTGGCAGAATATGCAGAATATACTGGATTTAACAGCTTTTTACATAATTTTATTGGCATAGACAAAGTAAGCTATATAAAAAGAGTTATAGGATTACCAGGTGACAATATATATGTTTCAGAATCTGGTGAAGTTTATAGAAATGGTGAAAAATTAGATGAACCATATTTAAGAGATGGAATCACTAGCAGATCTGGAAACTATATAAATGTAGATGTACCAGAGGGTTCAGTTTTTGTTATGGGTGACAATAGACTTGAAAGTAAAGATTCAAGAGTATTTGGTTGTATTCCAATTGATAAAGTTAATGGATATGTAGTATGTAGAGTATGGCCTCTTAATAGACTTGGAAAATTAGATTAGGTGAGATAATGTTTGAAAATATTGTAGGACATGATGAAAATAAAAAAATATTAAGTGAATTTATAGAAAACAAAAATATATCACATTCTTATCTTTTTGAAGGAAAAGAAGGTGTGGGAAAAAAGCTTATGGCGTTTGAGTTTGCTAAAAACATTTTGCAAGTAGAAAATTTAGCAGCTTCACCAGATTTTAAATATATTGAAAAGATGGATGGAAAGAAAGATATAGTCGTTGAACAAGTAAGAGAAAATATAATAGATGATGTCTACATTGTTCCATCTTCTGGTGATAAAAAAGTTTATATTGTAAATGATGCAAACTATTTAAATGCTGCAGCCCAAAATGCACTTTTAAAGACTTTAGAAGAGCCTCCTTCTTATGTAGTAATAATACTAATATCTTCTAATTCCAACGCTTTTTTACCAACAATAATTTCAAGAGTAAGTAAAATTAGTTTTTCTGGAGTTACTAATGATGAACTTGCAAGCTACGTAAGACAAGAGTTTGGAATTTCATTAGATTCAAAATATATAGAATTTTTTGAGGGTTCTATTGGACAGGCAATAAAGTCTATTCAAAGTGGTTCTATTGAGAAGTTTAAAACAATTGACGAGTTATATGGATACATTAGTAAAAAGGATGTCATTAATAGTACAAGAGTTCTAAAAAACATAAATATGTCTGAAGATAATATACTAGATTACTTGGAATTTATATTATATAGAAATGGAAAATATCAATCTGTGTTTGCAGTTGAGAGAGCTAAACAAAGGTTGAAATATAACGGTAATTATGATATAGTTATAGATAGTATGATACTAAGAATAATAGATAGTATTTAGAATAGGAGAAAAAATAAAATATGGAGAAAAAAATAATAGCAGTTAGATTTAAAAGAACTGGTAAACTTATGTATTTTGATCCACTTCATTTTGGATTTAGAATATCTGATTCTATAATTGCTAGTACTGAAAGAGGAGAAGAACTAGGAAGAGTAGTAAAAATACTAGACGAGTCTGAAGTCCCAGAAGGAGTAAAGGTAGAAAAGATTATAAAGCCAGCTACTAAAAAGGATATGGCAATATTTAATGAGAATAAAGAAAAAGCTAACGAAGCTTTAAAATTTTGTAAAGATGAAATAAAAAGACTAGGTTTAAACATGAAAGCTTTATCTGCTGAATATACTTTTGATATGGCAAAACTTACAATTTATTTTGTGTCAGAGGAAAGAGTAGATTTTAGAGATTTAGTTAAAAATTTGGCTACTAAATATAAATCTAGAATTGAATTAAGACAAATTGGTCCAAGAGATGAAGTAAAGGAATATCCTAATTTAGGTGTATGTGGAAGAGAAGTTTGCTGTAGAACATTTTTACAAGATTTTGAACCAGTTACTATAAAAAATGCAAAAGAACAAGGACTTCAAATAAATATGTCTAAGTTATCTGGAGCATGTGGAAAATTAAAATGTTGTTTAAGATATGAGGAAGAATTATATAAAGAAAATTTAGCAAAACTTCCTAAAGTAGGCAGCATGGTAAAAGTAAAAGGTGAAGAAGAGGAAGGAAAAGTAACTTCATTAGATATATTAAATTTAAAAGTGAAAATTAAATTTGGAACTAGTAAAGATGATGAAAGATATGAAGTTTATCCTGTTCAAATGATAAAATTTAAGAAACCAAAAGTAGACGAAAATAAAACCAGTCAAGAAAAAGAGGTGAAATAAATGGCATACAAAATTACAGATAAATGTGTATCATGTGGTATGTGTGCAGCTAATTGCCCAGTAGATGCAATTTCTGAAGGCGATGGTAAATATGTAATTGATAAAGATAAATGTATTGAATGTGGAGCATGTGCTGCAATTTGCCCAATGGGAGCACCTGAACAAGAATAATTAGTAATAAAAATACCCCCTTAAACTATAATGTTTAAGGGGGCTTTATAATAGTAAAGTGGGAAGTGATTATTTAATAGCTATAAATTCTGGCTGAGTTTATGTGTTGGGTACCTCCATCGTTGGCACGACTGTAGTATAACCTGTATGTACCTGAACCTACATTTGAGAAAATTACTACACCTCTGCCTTCTTTTGGAAGTGTACTTGAACCAACATCTTCATAACCATACCAGTGCTTTCTCTGGAGTGTGACTTTATAATTAGTCACTGTATAATTTGTATTTGTTGATGATGAATTGGCATCAATCGCTATTGTATTGCCATCAAAGTACCGATCACTACTTGTCATTGAAACCTTAAATGAACCAGAAGAAGTATAATCGGATGCAAAAGCAGTAATTGATATTCCCATAATCATAAGAATAGCAATTATAATTGAGAATAATCTCTTGAAATTCCTTGATTTTACCATATAGAAGACCTCCTATTTGATTCCCACTTTAAAATTATACATTAAATATTAATTATAATATTATATATAAAAAATATGAAATGATTATATACCATAAATTTATGATAATATTTTTTCGACAAAATTAGAGTTTATTCTACATTATTTTCATAATATGAACTATAATAATCTTTTTCTTTATATATGCACATAATTATTGACATACTTACTAGAAAGAAAATACTTTCAATTCCGTTAAAGGATATAAGATATATACTAGAATATAATCTAGGGATAATTGCTAGGTTACTTAATATACAAATAATTGCTTGAAATAATATAATTGTAATCAATCCAATTGTTATATTTTTTCCATATATGTCTTTAATTTTCTTAATATTTTTAATTACAAAAAATATTAGTAAAAAGTATGTAATTAAAATTATTATAAAAAATATTAAATTATAATTATTAAGTGCATAAGAAAGTATTTGTGAGTTTTGATAGTCATTTATAAAATTGTTTGCTTGTACATTGTCAATTGTAGGAACTGCGTTCTTTATTAATTCAAGTCTATACGGTGATCCAAACATTAGTAATACATATGTAAATAACGCAATTAATATAAAATTTGTTGACAATCCAATCACTATACTTTTGTGTGAAAATTTATTTAGATTGCAAAAATATATAGAAATATATGCTAAAAGTAATGATATTGCAACTAAAAATGAATTGGAAAATGTTAATATAATTAACGATATTAATATTAAAAATGATTTTAGTATTTCACTAAAAGTAGTATTATTTTTGTAATATACAAATTTGGAAAACCATAATACATATAATAAAGCTGAAATTAGAGTAGTACCAGGTATATTAATCTTTAGAATAATTGGTATTAAAGATATTAAGGAGGCTAAAATATATAAGACTATATTTAATTTTTCAAATAATTTATAACTTATAAAATATCCTATAACACCTATTGATACTCCTACTATATTTATAAACACGTAATCGTATATAGTAGTACTTAAATTTTGCCCTTGACTTTTGTATAACTGTACGTTTATTATTATTCCTATTACTATAATCAAGAGTAAAATAGCAAAACTTTTTATGTCAAATTTGCTTTTATGTACATCATTTATTTGATTAGCAATATCTTCTGCATTTCCCATGCTGGATATAGACTCTTTTTCTGCTTCTTCTTTTGTAAGCCCTTGTTTCATCTTTTCTTTCATATTTTCTGTTATATGAGTATCTAATTCGTTTGCAATTTCTTTTTTTAGATACTTACTTTTTATTTTTGAACATACTTCTTCTATATATTTATTCTTTGACGTTATCAAAATTTACACCTCCTACAATATTATCAACAGCCTTTTTATAATTTTGCCATTCATCCTTTAGAATTTTAAATTTTTTCTTTCCTGATTTGGTTATTGTATAATATTTTCTATTCATGTTATCAAATTCTTTCCAATAAGAACTTAAAAATCCTTCAATTTCCAGCGAATGTAAAATTGGGTATAAAGTTCCCTCTTTAAATGTAAATATTCCATTAGAATTTTCTTTAAGTTGCTTTATAATTTGATAACCATACATATCATTTTTAGCTACAATCCCTAAAATTAAAAAAGCTGTGTTTCCTTTTAGCGCAAGTTTACTCATTTTCACGCCTCCTAATGTAATCTATGTACCTATATTACATTATATGGTTTAATTTGTCAAGATATTTAAAAAAACAATTAACACTATTGAAAATTCGGTATACTTATGTTATACTATAAAAAATTAAAAAAGCTGTGATAAAGAGGAGTAGAGCTAGGGTTGTTTTTAGAGAGAGAAATTCGTGGCTGAGAGATTTCTTAAATAAATTAGCTTGAAGGTAGCTTTGGAGCTGACATATTGAACTTATAGTAGGTATGTTCCGTTTGCAACGGTTAAAATGCAACTTTGAGGTGCATGTATTTATTACATGAATTAAGGTGGTAACGCGGATTAACAGACATTCGTCCTTAAATTTTAAGGAGTTTGTCTGTTTTTTTATATGTGGTGATAGATATGGTAGAAAATTTAGAAATTTTAGGAGCACTTATTTTTTTATTTATAGGAATATTTTTTATATTCAATGCAAGAGGCATAGTGAAAAACAAATTATTAAAGAAAATCAAAAATGAGAATAAAGCTGTATATGTTGTAAAAGTAGTTGGATATTTGGCTACAATTGCTTCATTATTTGCACTTTATTTTCTTTTAAAGAAATAAGGAGTGAATGTTATGGAAAATAATTTTAATTTTAAAGAAAAAGAAGAAAAAATCTATAAAGAGTGGGAAAATGGAGGACATTTTAAATGTAAAAAAGATGATTCAAAGAAACCTTTTGTAATTGCAATGCCACCTCCAAATATAACTGGTAAATTACATATGGGACATGCTCTTGATAATACTATTCAAGATATATTTGTAAGATATAACAGAATGAAAAATGTACCAACATTATGGGTACCAGGAACAGACCATGCTAGTATTGCAACAGAGGCTAAGGTTGTTCAAAAATTAAAGGCTCAAGGAAAAACTAAAGATGAGCTAGGAAGAGATAAATTCTTAGATGAAGTTTGGGCTTGGAAAGATGAATTCGGCGGAGAAATAACAAAGCAATTAAGAAAAATAGGAACTTCATGCGATTGGGAAAAAGAAAAATTCACAATGGATGAAAATTTAAGTAAAGCAGTAGTAACCGTTTTTGAAAAGCTTTATAATGAAGGTCTTATTTATAGAGGAGAAAGACTTGTAAATTGGTGTCCAACTTGTAAAACGTCTATATCTGATATTGAAGTTGAATATGAGGAAGAACCATCTTTCTTATGGCATATTAGATATCCAGTTGAAAATAGTAAAGACGAATATGTAGTTGTAGCAACTACAAGACCAGAAACAATGCTTGGGGATACAGCTGTAGCAGTTAACCCAAAAGATGAAAGATACACTCATCTAGTAGGAAAAAGAGTTTTACTTCCAATTGTTAATAAGTACATTCCAATAGTTGCTGATAGATATGTTGATATGGAATTTGGAACAGGTGTAGTTAAAATTACACCAGCACATGATAAGAATGACTTTGAAGTTGGAAAAAGACATAATTTAGAAATTATAAATTTATTTAACGATGATGCTACATTAAATGAAAATGCACTTTCTTATCAAGGTATGACAAGAGAGGAAGCTAGAGCTGAAATTGTAAATAGATTAAAAGCAGAAGGATTTTTAGTAAAAGAAGAACCTTATTCACATAACGTTGGAAAATGTTATAGATGTCACAATACAATAGAACCATACATGTCAAATCAATGGTTTGTAAAAATGGAAACTTTAGCTAAACCAGCAATTGAAGCTGTAAGAAATGGAGAGATAAAGTTTATTCCAAAAAGATTTGAGAAGAATTTCTTTAACTGGATGGAAAATATCGAAGATTGGTGTATATCTAGACAACTTTGGTGGGGACATAGAATACCAGCATATTATTGTGATAAATGCGATAAGATTACGGTATCTAAAGAAAATATAGAAACATGTGAATGTGGTGGACATTTAACTCAAGATGAAGATACATTAGATACATGGTTTAGTTCTGCCTTATGGCCATTCTCTATATTTGGTTGGCCTGAGGATAATGAGGAATATAATTATTTTTATCCAACTTCTACACTAGTAACTGGTTATGACATAATTCCTTTCTGGGTTAGTAAGATGATTTTCTCTGGAATTGCATACACTGGAAAAATACCATTTGAAAATGTATATATACATGGATTAGTAAGAGATTCACAAGGAAGAAAAATGTCTAAGTCATTGGGAAATGGCGTAGATCCTTTAGATGTTATAGAACAATATGGTGCAGATGCGCTACGTTTCTCATTGATTCAAAATATATCAGCAGGAAATGATATAAGATATATACCAGAAAAAGTTGAAGCAAGTAGAAATTTTGCAAACAAATTATGGAATGCTGCAAAATTTGCAACACTTTATATTAATGATCTAGATTTTGATAATGTTGATAATGTGGATAAATTTTGTCCAGAAGACAAATGGATTCTTGATAAGTTGACAAAAGTTCAAAATGAAGTTACTGAAAACATAGATAAATTTGAAATAGGAATTGTACTTTCTAAGTTATATGACTTTGTTTGGTCTGATATTTGTGATTCTTATATAGAAATGGTAAAACCAAGATTATATAATAAAGAGGATGCAACATATAAAATAGCAGTTTGGACTTTAAATCATGTTTTAGTAAATAGTGTTAAATTATTACATCCATACATGCCATTTATAACAGAAGAAATATATTCAAACTTAAAACATGAAAGTGGAATGCTTATTGATTCTGCTTGGCCAACAGATAGATATAACTTTGAAATGGAACAAAAAACAGTTGCTGATGCCTTAGAAATAATTAAAAATATTAGAAATTTAAGAGCAGAAAATGACATACCAAATTCTAAGAAATTAGATATCCAAATACATATAAATAATCAAGATATTTTAAACATTGTAAAAAAATCTGAAGGATTTATAGTAAAAATGGCAGGTATTGAAAAATTAGAATATATAAATTCTGAAAATGAAAAAGTAGAAGGTAGCATTCTTATAAAAATAGATAATTTAGAAGTGTATGTAGATATTTCAAATACTGTTGACAAAGAAGCTAAAGTAAAAAAATTACAAGATGAAAAGAAAAAAGCAGAAGCTGAATTAAAAAGAGCAGAAGGAATGCTTTCAAATGAAGCATTTGTTGCTAAAGCACCAGAAGCTTTAATAGCTAAAGAAAAAGAAAAGAAAATAAAGTATGAAGAATTACTAGAAAAAATAAATAAAGAACTTTCAGACTTAATATAATGTTTATTAGTTGGTGGATATTATGAAAGAAAATAACGAAAATGGTAATATAGTAAAAAAAGTTAGTGTAATTAGTGTCTTAACAAATTTATTTTTACTATGTATAAAATTAATGGTTAGCATTATGTCGAAGAGTCAGGCAATGTTAGCAGATTCTTTAAATAGTGCAGGGGATATTGTAGCTTCGATAGTATCTTACATTGGAGCTAAGATATCGTCTAAACCACAAGATTTAGATCATCCTCACGGACATGGAAAAGCAGAATATATTTTTTCAGCTGTAATAAGTTTGTGTATGATTGTGGCATCACTGAGCATGATAGTAAGTTCTATAAGTAGTATTATTTATAGAGAAAGTCTTGAGTTTTCATATAAACTAATTGTAATATGTCTAATTACTATAATTACTAAATTTATTTTGTTTTTATATACAAAACATCAATTAAAAAAGAAAAATAGTATTCTTATAAAAGCAAATAATGAGGATCATAGAAATGATATATTTGTAACACTTGGCACACTTTTGGGTATTTGCTGTAGTGCTTTGGGATTTTACTATGCTGATGGTATAATAGGAATCTTGATTTCTATTTGGATAATGTATGTTGGAGTAAAGTTATTCTTATCTGCATACAAAATCTTAATGGATACTAGTTTAGATCAAGAAAAATTAAATGATATCATTGCTTTTATCGAAAAAGATGATGACATTTTACATGTTGATAGTATAGTTTCTAAGCCTATAGGAGAAAATTATATTATAATAGTAAAATTATCAATGGATGGTATGCTTACTTTAGATTATGTACATAAAGTAATAGGAAAAATAAAGAACGAAATTGTTAATAATTACGATTTCATTTCTGATGTAATAATTCATGCGAATCCTCATTGATATATTGTAAATTTTTATTTTAATATGTTATACTAAAGATTAAGAAAAGGGGTTTTGTGATATGCAAAATGATTCAAAAAGAAAGTACATTGTACTAGGAGTTATAATTGTTGTAATTTTTATTTCCATCGCTGGAATCATTATTTCAGTAGTTGGTGGCAAAGATAAAAACAATTCATCAAATAATTCTGATATTGTACAAAATGATGATGTTGTAATTGAAGATGCAGTTGGTGATTTAAGTTTAGAGGTATTAAATTCTACAGATGAAGGAAGAGATCTATCTTCAGAAATAAAGGCACTTAATGCTACATATCCTGATGCTACTGGTTGGCTTAAAGTACCAGGAACTGTAATAGATTATCCGGTTTTCCATAGTAGTGATAATGATAGATATTTAAGACATGATAGAGATAATAATTCTGCTATGTGGGGAGAGCTTTTCTTGGATTATAGATGTGATATAAAGCAAATTGGAAAAGCTGCTAATCTTATAATATATGGTCATAATTCTGAAACAAATGATAATTTTACACCACTTGTAAATTATAAAAGAGAAGATTTCTTTAATGCACATAAACAAATAGAGTATTCTACAGTAGATGGAAATCATACATGGGAAATATTTTCAGTATATGTAACTGATGTTAATGATTTTTATATTAAAACAGTATTTCTTACTGATGATGAATTTGTAAATTTCTTTAATGACAGAAAAAATAGAAGTATATATAAAACAGATATTAATATTTCTTCATCTGATACAGTATTAACACTTTCAACTTGTGATTATACTAAATCAAATGGAAGATTAGTTATACATGCAAAACTTGTAAAATAATTATTAAAAGAGCCTAAAAAATAGGCTCTTTAATTTTAGGGGGAAAAAATGAATTTAGAAAAATGTGATTTATGCCCACATATGTGCGGAGTAAATAGATTAAATGGTGAATTTGGAGTATGTCATGGAACTAAAAATCCAATAGTTGCATTAGCTTCAGTACATGATTATGAAGAACCTTGCATTAGTGCTAGTAAAGGTTCCGGTACAGTATTTTTTTCTAGATGTAATCTTAGATGTAAATTTTGTCAAAACTATAAAATAAGCACAGCTAGCAAGGGAAAAGAAGTAAGCATAGAAGAACTATCAGATATCTTTTTAAAACAACAAGAAAAAGGTGTGCATAATTTAAATCTTGTAAGTCCAACAATTTATGCTAAGCAGATAAAAGAAGCTTTAATACTGGCTAAAAGTAGAGGACTTAAAATACCAGTCATATATAATTCAAGTGGATATGAAAGAGTCGAAGTTATAAGGGAATTAAATGGTATTATTGACGTCTATTTGCCTGATTTAAAGTATTTTGATAATGCAGTAGCATTGAAGTATTCCGGGATAAAAAATTACTTTAATTATGCCAGTGAAGCAATTAAAGAGATGTACAAGCAAGTTGGAGCACCAAAACTTGATAAAAATGGAGTAATAAGAAAAGGTTTAATAATAAGACATTTAATTTTACCAAATAATGTTACAGATTCTATTAATGTATTAGAATGGATAAAAAATAATATTGGTACAGATGTGTATGTAAGCATTATGGCCCAATATTTCCCAGCATATAAGGCAAAAGAAGATGAAACTATAAATAGAAAAATAACAAGTGATGAACTTGAAATAGTTCATGAAAAATTAGAAGAATTAGGACTTATTAATGGTTATATACAAGAATTAGGTGAACACGAAGAAGAGTATGTTCCAAATTTTTAAAATAATAAAAAATGTGAATATGTTTATTAATTTTACTAAAAATATATATGTAAGAAGAAATATTACATAAAAATTACAAAAATATTACGTTGCTATAACAATGTCAAAAAAAGTTGAAAATAGTAGTTTTTTTGTAATATAATACACCCGATGGAGGTTATGATATGAAAGTAAAAATTAATAAGAAAAAATTTATTTTAAGTACATTTTTTATTATTGCACTAGCTGCAATAACTTTTACCTTAATTTCTACAACTTCAAGCAAATCAAAATCTGCTAAAGCTTCATCACAAGCCGCAGAAGATTGGTCTGAAAAGCAAAATAACATGACCCTTGCTTTTGAAGGAATAGGACATTATGGTTTCACAACAGCCGGTTCAACAAATTTAAAATTAAAACAACCAACTTCAGGATATGACGTTAAAGCAAACTTTAAAGATGAAGACGGCGACGGTAAAAATGAAGCGCATCTTGCTTATCAAGACTTTAGTATGGATGCAGCATCTATGGGCTATTTATATAATAAGACTATAGAAAATGGACAATATGCATTTATGAATGCAAATTCTACCAGAGCAATGACATCTTTACAATATGTTAGCAGTGAAGCAGTAGATTACGTAAAAGAAACAACTGGTTTTTCTGATATTGATGGGGATTCTTCAATAACAAATATAACTGGTTCAAGATTAAGCTTTACTGGTACTATAAAACATGCAGTTTTGCAAACAGATACAGTTGCAAAATATGAAAATGTTAACGATGCTAGAAAAATTGTTTTAGTATCTCCAAAAGGTAATAAATTCGTATTATCTACAGATGATGCTACTCGTTCTTCAGCACATACATTTGGAACTGTTGAAGTTTCAAAATCAGATATGGCACAAGCATTAGGCGTTCTTGCTGATAAAAGCGGTGTTTTAGATAATGCTGGTGGAATTTCTAAAACTGATTTTATAAATAAATATCTTAAAGAACAACATGGACATGAAAAAACAAGTTTCGATATTACAGATATTGTAAATCAAGAAGGAGAAGGTTTCTACTATGTAAATTTACCTGCTCTTGATTACAACAACTATTCAGGTTCAAACTCTAGAGATGGTGTATGGAGTATCGTAGCCGTTGAAGAAAATGAAACAAAATATCCAAACTTAAGATACTTAGCATTAAAAACAGGACAACAAAGTTTAGGTGAAAACAAGGAATTAACAATGTCTGTACCAAGCATTTTAAGAACTTCAGCAGTTTCTCCTAAAGCTAATGTATTAGTAGTAGCAAACGATGGAGATCCTAAAATTGGATCAGATGAATTTTCTATAACATCAACAGCTTCTGATAGTACTACAAAAACTGTAAAATTGTATACAGAAAACAGACCTGTTAATGACTTCTTAAATTCTACTTTAGATACATATAGAAAAACAACATTTAAAAATTCATTCGAATTAGATATTGTTGATATGGATGTTTCAGATAACATATTACCAAAATCAAACTTATCTATAACATCTTCTACAACAGGTGAATCAATTGGATTTAGAGCAATAGGTATTGCAACTGATATTTTAGTTCCTCAAATGAAAATTGAAGCAAGTATTGCTGACATAAATGGAGGAAATTATCTATTAAATGGAGAAAAAGTAAAATGTTCAGTAGATGTATCAGACGTATACAAAGAAGATACAACTGTAAATACAGATATTTTAAGCCATGACGCAGTTATGAGAGTAAAAGTTCCTGACAATACAACTTATGCAGGAAACTTAAGTGTTACTTATTATGACAGAAATGGAAGTACTATTTCTACACCAACAGGTGCAACAATAGTTTATGAACCAACTACAAATGAAGTAGTTTTAACTTATCCAGGTTCTGACTTTAAAGTCGCAAAAGTATCATTTGATGCAACTGTTAATGATGATACACCAGATGGAACTACTTTATACTTAAATCCAAATTTAAATTATCATTTAGTTAGCGCTGCAGATGCTGCATTAACTTCAAAAGCTTATGATGCATATCTTGAAACAAAAGTTGCAACTACAAATATTTCTTCAAGAGTGCCAGGAAAAGTTACAGTAAAATATATTGATAAAAATACAAATCAAGAATTAACTTCAGATGTAGTATCAACTGGAATGATCTCTGATACATACACTGTTGATAAGAAAACATTTGATGGTTATACTTTATTAAATGGTGATGATGTAGCAGATAGTGTTACTTATCAAGAAACAGAACAAACTTTAACTTTATACTATGCAAAAAATACTAGCGTAGTAATTAACCATAAAGATAAAGCAACTGATCAATTATTAGAACCAGCTCAAACAATAGATGGTTACGTTGGAAAAGATTATACATCTTCTAATAAGAGCTTTGATGGCTACACTTATGATGTAGATTCAGCTCCAACAAATGCAAATGGAAAAATGACAGAAGATCAAATAACAGTTACATATTATTATAATAAAAATCCAGAAGGATCAGTTATTACAAAATATGTAGACAAATATACTGGAACAGAAATAGCAGTTTCAAAATCTGAAAATGGAACACCAGGTGATCCTTATACAACAACTGCTGAAACAGTTGATGGATATGAATTAGTTACTACTCCAGCCAATGCAACAGGAAACTTCAATGATTCTACAATAGAAGTAGTTTATGAATATGCAAAGAAAGTAAAAGTTACAGCAAAATATTATGACAAAATAACAGGACAAGAAATTTCTGAAGAATTTGTAGGAAATGGTAAACAAGGAGATCCATATACTACAGACCAAAAGACAATAGATGGTTATACTTTTGAATCTGTAGATGGTGAACCAAATGGAACATTTGAAGATTCAGATGTAATAGTAAAATATTATTATTTGAAAAATGCAAGTGTTACAGCAAAATATTTAGATAAATTTACAAACCAACCTATAGAAACTGAAGAAACAACTACAGGACTTCAAGGAAATCCTTATACAACAACAGCTAAACATATTAATGGATATAAATTAGTAGCTGTTCCAGATAACGCAACTGGAAATTATGCTTCTGATCCAATCACAGTTACATATTATTACGTAAAAGCAAGTAATGTAATTACTAGATATGTTGATAAAAATAAACAAACTGAAATTGTTCCAGAAATAACACAATCTGGATATCAAGGTGATCAATATACAACTGATAAGAAAGATATCCCAGGATATACATATGATTCAGTAGTTGGTGAAACTGCAGGTACATATGGAGATTCTACAAAAATAATAACTTATTACTATATAAAGAATACTTCAGTTGAAGTAAAATATGTAGATAAAGTTACAGGTGAAGAAATAAGCACAAGAACTGCAATACCAGGATTACCAGGAGATGCTTATGTAACAACACCAAAGACAATAGACGATTATACTTTAGAAAGAACTCCAGATAATGCTAGTGGTACAATGACAGATGAATTAACTACAATTACATATGAATACTTATTAAATGCAAGTGTTACATCTAAGTATGTTGATAAAGAAACTGGAAAAGAATTAGCACCTTCTGAAACTTATAATGGTCAAGAGGGGAAAGATTATGAAACAGAAAACAAAGACATCAAATATTATAAATTGGTTGAAATACCATCTGATGCTTCAGGAAAATACGAAGTAGATCGTACAACAAATCCTTATACTACAACAAAAGAAGTAATATACTACTATATTCCTAAAGTATTTGATTTATCTGTTTCAAAGAAAATATCTAATATAACTATTAATGGAAAAGCTCAAGATCTAAATGATGGTAAGATAGAAAAAATCGAAATAGAAGATAAAACAATAAATGATGTTGATGTAAGAGTAGAATATGCTATCGTACTATCAAACATTGGTGAATTAAATGGAAGCGCTAATATAGTTGAAAACATTCCAGATGGTTTTGAATTTGTTGCAGAAGATAATGAAAATTATTGGACAGTAGAAGATGGCAAATTAGTAACAAAAGTTGAAAACATAGATCCAGAACAAGAAATAACTTTAGTAGTTAAATTAAGATGGAAAAATAGTGAAGAAAACTTAGGAAAATTAACTAATGTTGTTAAAATATCAGATACTAAAAACCCAGCTGAATTTAAAGAAATAAATCTTGATAATAATGAAGATTCTTGCGATACAATCGTAGAAATCAAAAAAGGTGCAGTTAGCATGTTACCTTGGATAATATCAGCTATAGTTTTAGTTTCAGGAACTTTAGTTACATTTAGTTATGTATCTAAAAAGAAATCACTACAAAGTAAATAATAGTAAAAACAGAGCTTAGGCTCTGTTTTTCTTAATCTATTGATATTAAATGATACATATGTTAAAATAATCAAAAAGGAAGTTTAGTATGAATAAAATAATAAAGAGTATATTAATAATAATACTAATTGTATTAGTTACAATTTTAATTATGTACGGAGCTCTTAGATTGTATATAAAATATAATTCTATTAAAGTAGTGGATAGAATAAATCAAATTAATATATATGACGAAAATAATAAATATCCTGAAATAAGTAGTATTGAATTGGAAGAAGAAAAAACAAATGATGAAATTAGCTATTTTGGATATAATGCAATAGGTGCAATTTATGTTCCTAAAATAAACATTAGCTATCCAATTTTAGATACATTAAATTCAACAACAATGAAAATTGGAGCTGTTAGAGCATACGGCGCAAATTTAAATGATGTTGGGATAAGTATTCTTGTAAGTCACAATTACATGGATGGAAGTCTTTTTTCTAATATATCAAAACTTACAAATGGAGATAGCATATTTATAACCGATACTTCAGGAAAAAAAGTAGAATATGTAGTGTATAGTACTTTTATTACGGATCCAAAAGATACTAGTTATTATAATTTAAATACTGATGGTAAGAGTCAAATTGCTCTTGCAACTTGTACTAATGACTTGAAAAATGAGTTTATTGTACTTGCTAAAGAAAAATAGCCTCACATATGTGAAGCTATTTTTTTATAATTAAATTAAAATCAATATAATTAAAATAATTAAAATTCTCCAAGGAAGTATTTTTTCTTTCCTCTTCTTATTACTAAAAGCTTGCCATCTAGCGCATCACTTTTTGTAATAGTTGTGTTTTCGTCAGTTATTTTTTTATCGTTTACAGTTATAGAACCTTGTTTTAAGAATTCTCTTGCTTCTCTTTTGCTAGAGCAAATATTGAAGTTTACCAAAATATCAACTAACTTCATTTCTTCTGATAGTTTAAAGTTTGGTACATCTTTTAAACAAGTTAGTATTTCGTCTACTTTAAGAGTAGATAAATTACCACTAAATAAAGCATTAGAGATTTTTACTGCTTTTTCAAATTCTTCTTTTCCATGTAAATCAGTTATGATTTCACGTGCTAAAGTTTTTTGTCCTAATCTTTCTTCAGGATGTTCTTTGTGCTTTGCTACAATTTCCATAATTTCTTCAGGACTTAAGAATGTAAATACTTTAAGATAGTGTTCTACTAAACTATCATCAGTGTTTACAAGATATTGATAAAGTTCATATGAAGATGCTAAATTTTTGTCTAACCATAAAGCATTACCTTCAGATTTTCCAAATTTTTTACCATTTGCATCCAAAATTAATGGCATTGTAAAACCATAAGCCTCTTTACCAGTTTTCTTTCTAATTAAATCAATTCCTGTTGTTAAATTTCCCCATTGGTCAGAACCTGCAACTTGCATAATACAGTTATTATTTTCAAAAAGATGATAAAAATCATATCCTTGAATAAGTGTATAAGAAAATTCTGCAAAAGTAATACCAGTTTCTAGTCTTCTTTTTATTATATCTTTATCTAACATGTAATTAACATTAATATATTTACCAACATCTCTTAAAAAGTCTATAAAGTCAAATTTAGATATCCAATCATAATTGTTTACAATTGTAGCTTTGCCCTCTAGTACTTTATTTACTTGAGAAGCAATTCCTTCTAAATTTTTATTTAATGTCTCTTTTGATATTATTTCTCTTTCAGCTGTAGGTCTTGGATCACCAATAAGTCCAGTAGCTCCACCTACAAGTAGAGTTGGGTGATGACCAGCCTTTGCTAGTCTTTTTGCAGTTACCAATGAAGAATAATGTCCTAAATGTAAGCTTGCAGCAGTAGGATCAGTTCCCCAGTAAAAAGTTATGGGATCACCATTTAATATCTCTTCTAAATTGCTACCAGCTACGTCTTTTATAAGACCTCTCCAAACTAGTTCATCATATAAGTTCATAAATTACCTCCAAATATTTGTAACATTATATCACATATTTTATATATTTTAAATATTTTTTATTAAATAGGCTAAATTCTTGCAAATGATTAATTCATATAGTAAAATATATTGTGTAAAAATAAGGAAGGTTCTATGGAAGAGAAAAAAAGTTTTTTTAATAGATTTTATCCAGATTATGTTTTTGAAAGTGTTGAAAAAATACCATTTGAAATAATAAAAGATGAGAGAATAAAGCTTGTCATATTTGATATGGATAATACTCTAGTTGATAATAAATATACTTATACAAAAGAATTAAAAGAGTGGATGCAAAATTTAAAGGAACATAAAATAAAACTTTTCATTCTAAGTAATTCACCAATGGGAAAAGTAGTAAAAAGAATAGCTGGAGAACTTGGTATGAATTATATATATAATGCAAACAAACCATTTTTGAAGGGCTATAAATCAATTATAGAAAAATCTAAAGTAAAAAAGAAACATATAATGATGATTGGAGATCAACTTTTTACAGATATTTGGGGTGGAAATAGATTTGGTGTAAAAACAATTTTAGTAAGACCTATAGCAAGTACAGAAGCTTTTATAACTAAAATTAAGAGACCATTTGAAAAAATAGTTTTAAAAAAATATTATAAGAAAAAGGGGGAAATTGATTAATGCAGTTTTTACCATATGTGATTATGAGTTTACTTGCTATATTATTTGGTCAAGTAATTGCACATTTAAATAAAAAACTTCCTCCTGTTGTAAGTGAGGAAATAACATATAAAGAATATTTTAGTACCTTTAAAGAAGGTTTTAAATTTGATTTTAAGTACAGTTTGATATTTCTTGCATTATTTAACTTATTAATTTACTTTAATGGAAATAATGTAACGTCTTATTTATATGCAATAATAATATCTTCACTTGCAATAGTAGTATCTGTAGATATAAGATTTCAATTGATTCCAGATGAGTGTCATTTTATTATATTAGTGCCAGGTATAATAAACTTTATTTTAAATATAGGAAATTGGTGGAGCTACCTTTTGGGAGCTTTAGTTGGAGGATTAATTTTTTGGATACTTAATCTTCTTGCACTTCTTATATTAAAAAAAGAAGGTATGGGATTTGGTGACGTGAAGTTGATGGCTGCTTTAGGCTTTATGTTTGGATTAAAAAACATCCTAGTCATTGCTTTAGTTGCTTTTTTTGTTGGTGCTATAGTAGGAGTAGTAATTCTTATTATAAAAAGAAAAGAGGGTAATGCTTACATGGCTTTTGGGCCATTTATTGCATTAGGAGCAGTGGTTCTTATGTTCGTACCAGCAGATTATATAATAGATTTATATATTATATTTTGCAGTAATCTTGGAACAAAAATTACCGATATGATATTTTATTTTGCAAAATAGTTTTATGGGGAGATTTATATGAAAAAGGGATTTTGGCTAAAGTTATTTTTGATAGTTTTTATAATAGCTGTTATAGTTGCAGTTACTTTTGCTGTTGATTTTAATTTGATTGTTAGGGGAGCAAATCCAAAGTTTTGTATAAAGACTATAGAACATGATCAAAATGCGACAGAGTATACAGGTGTATTATATAAAATTATAAAATATAATTTAGACGATGGTAGCCACAAATATAAGATTGGAACTTGGCTTCTAAAATATAATGAAAATTTTTTAGAGCAATTTAAAGAAAAAATTGACATACAAGGATATATTAAAGAGGTAAATAATAATAGTGGTATATGTGTAGTGTATATAGAAAGAAATGGGTTATCAACTAAAAAATTTAAGTATGATAAAGCATATGTTGCAGTTTCAAAAGAAACAGTAATAAAGGATTTAAATACTGATGAAACTTTAAAAAAATCAGACTTAAAAGTTGGGCAACTTGTGAATGTAACTTTTGCTGGTGATGTTCAGGAAATATACCCTGTAAGGGGAACAGCAGGAAGTTTAAAAATAGTAGAAAATGTGGAAAATGGAGAGGATTTAAATGAATAAATTAGAACTTTTGGCTCCGGCAGGAAATTTGGAAAAAGCTAAAATAGCATTTAAATATGGTGCCGATGCGGTATATGCTGGTACTGCAAAACTTTCACTAAGATCAAGATCAGATCTAGATAGTGATAGTTTAAAAGAAACTATAGAATATGCCCATAGCATAGGAAAAAAAGTATATGTAGCTTTAAATATTTATGCAAATGATACAGACTATAAAGAAATCGAAGAAGAAATACTTAAACTTAAAGAAGAAAAAGCAGACGCAATTATTGCAAGTGATGTGGGTATTATTGAAACTATAAAAAGATTAGCACCTGACATGGAAATACATATCAGTACACAAGCTAATACTGTAAGCTTGCATGCTGCAAATTTTTGGTATAAATATGGTGCTAAAAGAGTTGTCATATCAAGAGAACTTAGTCGTGAGAGAATAAAATACATTATGGAAAATAAGCCTAAAGATTTAGAAGTAGAAATGTTTGTGCATGGTGCTATATGTTATGCATATTCTGGAAGATGCTACCTTAGTAAATATTTAACTGGAAGATGTGCTAATCAAGGTGATTGCGCTCAACCATGTAGATGGCAATATAATATAACTGCAAGTGAAGTAAATAATCCTGAAAGTAAGATAAATATTGATTATGATGAAAAAGGAACATATCTTTTTTCATCTAAAGATATGTGTTTGATAAATCAAATTCCTGCTTTAGAAGAAATGGGAGTGGAAAGTCTAAAGATTGAAGGAAGACTTAAGACAGAATATTATTTAGCTACTGTTGTTAGGGCATATAGAAAGGCCATAGATGAATATTTAAAATTAAAATCTGAAGGACATGAAGATAAATATGATTCTTCTAAATATTTAAGAGAATTAGAAAAAGTAAAAACAAGAGGATTATCTGAATTTTACTTCTCAAATGATAAAAATCAAGATATTCATGACTTAGATGGAAAAAGTGAAAATATGGAATATGAATATGCTGCAAAAGTTATTGGAAAAGATGAAGTAAATAAAGAACTTACAATAGTCGAGATAAAAAACAAAATTAGTATAAATGATCAGTTGGAAATACTTCCAACTGATACAATTGAATCATTAGATTTTACTGTACAAGAATTATACGATATAAAAACTAATGAGAGAATTGATACAATTAATCCAGGTATAAAAGGGCAACAAGTGAAAATTAAAATTCCTTATGAAGTAGATGCTGGCTTAGTTATAAGGAGAAAAAAATAAAATGATTGATATAGATGAATGTAAAAAGGTTTTCTTTAATTATATAAAAAATTATGATATGTCAGATCCTAAAATAAACTTAAAAGTTGTACATACACTACATGTTATGGAAACAGCTTCATATATATCTGATAATTTAGGGTTAGATGATGAAAATAAAAATTTAGCTTTATTAATAGCTCTTTTGCATGATATAGGAAGATTTGACCAATTAATACTATTTGGAACTTTTGAAGATAAAAAAAGTTTTGATCATGCAGATTATGGAGTAAAATTGTTATTTGAAGATGGTTTAATAAGAGATTATATTAGTACTGATATTTATGATGATATAATATACAAAGCTATAAAAAATCATAATAAATATGCTATAGATAGTGAACTTAATGATCAAGAATTATTGCATGCTAAATTAATAAGAGATGCGGACAAGCTTGATAATTTTAGAGTACAAGATACCGAAGAAATGAGAACTTTACTAGATAAATCTGAAAGTGAAATTGGAAAACAGAGTATAAGTCCTAGTGTTATAGATGATTTTATGTCTGGTAAGTTAGTCAATAGAAAAAATACTAATAATGAAATAGATAGATGGATTTCGTATATTGCATGTATATTTGATATTAATTATAATGCTTCTCTAAACTTTTTGTTAAATAAGAAATATATAGAAAAGCTTTTTAATAGAATACCTTATACTAATCCAGATACTATAAAGCAAGTAGAAAAGTTAAAATCCTTTGTATCTTCGTATATAAATAAAAAACTTAGTGAGGAATTGGTTGGAAATTATGGAAAATAGTATTTATCATAGAACAAGTATCCTGTTAGGAAAGGATAATATCGAAAAATTGAAAAAGAGTAATGTACTTATATGTGGCGTTGGTGGAGTTGGCTCTTACGTACTCGAAGCTTTAACTAGGGTAGGTGTAGGTAGTATTACAATTGTTGATAAAGATATAGTTGATGTTACAAATATTAATAGACAACTAATAGCATTAAATAGTACGATAGGAATGGATAAAGTAGAAGTTGCTAAGAATAGATGTAAGGACATAAATCCTGATATTAATATTAATGCTTTAAAAATTAAAATAGATTCAGAGTCTATAAGCAGTATATTTTCTAACACTAATTTTGATTATGTTGTGGATTGTGTGGATAACATTGAAGCAAAAGTTGCTATAATTAGATATGCAAATCAATATGGTTTAAAATGTATATCTTCTATGGGAGCTGCTAACAAATTAAACCCATTAGAGTTTAAAGTTGCAGATATCTACAAAACCCAAATGTGTCCAGTTGCTAAAATAATGAGAAAAAAATTAAAAGAAATTGGAATAAAGAAACAAAAGGTTGTATACTCTACGGAACAACCAATTAAAAATAGTGTAGATAATACTTTGGGAAGCGTACCATTTGTTCCTTCTGTATGTGGACTAATTATTGCTTCAGAAGTAGTAAAGGATATAATTAAATAAATCAATGCTGGAATTTTAAATTCCAGCATTTTTCGCACTTTCACCTTTTTTTATATTGTTCATAGAATATAGAATGGAGGTGATAAGATGTTTCAAGATTATATGATGTATGGAATCGTTCCAAATATAAAAAAGTGTGAGGAAAACCAAAATTCATTTAGAAGCGATAGAAGTAGCGAGGATAGAAATGCTAGTGATGTACTTGCCATAATAGTAAAATCAATTCAAGATGAAAAAGAAGATGAGATGTTTTATAAAATGTTATTAGAGAGTACTGTTAATAAAGAAGATAAAGAAATTATTATGACAATAAGAGATGATGAAAGAAAACATAGAAGTATGTTAAAAGATGTGTATAAAGCAATTACTGGTAAAGAATTTATGAATGATAATAGTAATTTAGAAGATCCTAAAATGGAAAATTTTACATATATTCAAGGATTGGAAAAAGCTTTTATGGGAGAGCTAGCTGCCTTTGAAAAATATAGAAAAGTCTTAATGGAAATGACTGATAGAGAACTTTATAATAAAATATTTGAAATTATGAGTGATGAAATGAAGCATTCAATCAAATATAATTATTTAATCACCAAAAATATTAAATAATATTGACATATATGATATAATAAAGTACAAAAAAATATTTCCATTTTGATTATAAAAGGAGGAAGTTTTCGTGAATTTTTATGAAGTTGTTTCTAATTTTTCTGATTTTTTTGATTACATCGAAGAAAAATTAAATAAATCAGGGTTTATGGTAATTGGAGTCGGAGACAAGAAAAACCTCCTTAAAGCAAAGCAATTATGGGAAGGACTAAACAGTCAAAAAAAGGGGGCAGAAAGTTC
>CAJLBR010000013.1 GCA_905204915.1 uncultured Clostridium sp. | reverse complement strand
GCAATTGCATGGCATATAAAGAACACTTTGAATATACCTGATAATGAAAAATGCAGAATTGAATTCAATGAAATTACCAAAAATGCCGTAAAAAATGCTGTTGATAATGTAAGAATGATTAATTATGATCTTGTTGATGCTCAACAAGCAAGAAGAGTTTTAGATAGAATAGTAGGTTATAAGCTATCTCCTGTTTTATGGAAAAAAATAAAAAAAGGACTTAGTGCCGGTAGAGTACAGTCAGCTACTTTAAAGATAATAATTGATAGAGAAAGAGAAATAGAAAACTTTGTACCAGAAGAATACTGGGATTTATCAGTAAAATTAGATAAAGACAAAAATAAATTTATTGCTAAATTTTATGGTAAAGATGGCAAGAAAAAAAATCTTAGTAATGAATCTCAAGTAAAAGAAATAGTAGAAATTATTGATAATAAAAAATATGTTGTTACCGACGTAAAAAAGAGTGAGAGAAAGAAAAATCCAGCTCCACCTTTCACAACATCGTCACTTCAACAAGAAGCATCTAGAAAGTTAGGATTCGGTGTTAAAAAAACTATGATGGTTGCTCAAAAATTGTATGAATCAGGTTATATTACTTATATGAGAACAGATTCAGTTAGACTTTCTGACGATGCAAGAAAAATGGCAAAAGATTATATAGAAAAAACTTATTCAAGTAAATATTATGAAAATAGATATTTTAAGACTAAAGATACTGCCCAAGATGCCCATGAGGCTATTAGACCATCAAATCTTTCAAATACGATAGATGGACTTTCTAAGGATGAAGAAAAACTATACAGACTTATAATGAATAGATTTTTAGCTAGTCAAATGGCTGTTGCAGTATACGATACAACTAGAGTAATGATAGAAGTAGAAAAATATAATTTCGTAGCAAATGGAAGCATTATAAAATTTGATGGATTTATGAAATTATATATTGAAGGAAAAGATAAAAAAGATGACGAGGAAGATAAGGAAAATATATTACCAGAACTTGAAGTTGGAGATGTTTTGTTACAAAAAGACTTAATCTTTAAACAAAAATTTACAGAACCACCAGCTAGATATACTGAAGCATCACTAGTAAAAACATTAGAAGAAAAAGGAATCGGAAGACCAAGTACTTACGCACCAACAATCTCTACAATAGAAGATAGACTTTATATTGAAAAAGAAAATAAATCACTAGTACCAACTGATTTAGGAAAAATAGTAAACGAATTATTAGAAAATAATTTCAGAGATATTGTTGATGAAAAATTTACAGCAGGAATGGAAAACAAGTTGGATATGATTGCAGAAGGCAAAGAAAACTATGTTGATATGTTAAAGGAATTCTATGATCCTTTTATAAAAAACTTGGAGGAAGTTCAGGATAAAATTGAAAGAGTTAAATTGCCAGAAGAGGTTACAGATGAAGTATGTGAATTATGTGGAAGAAACATGGTTATAAAACAAGGAAGATTTGGAAAATTTTTAGCTTGTCCAGGGTATCCAGAGTGCAAAAATGCTAAACCAATAGTACAAACAATTTCTTCTCCTTGTCCAAAATGTGGAGGAAAGATTTTGGTTAAAAAGACTAAAAAGAGAAGAAACTTCTATGTATGTGAAAATAATACAAATGATGAAAATAGTAAATGTGACTATATTTCATGGAATAAACCAAAAGAAGGAAAAAAAGAGGAAAATTAACCTCTTTTTTTCATTATATCAATAAATATTAAATAAATTTGATAAAAATGTTGACATAATTAAATGCGTGTGCTATAATATAAATGTACTTAAGAACAGTACCTTTTAAATAATTTGAAAAGGAGTGAATCAATATGCCAAGAGCACCTGCTTTTGCAAGTAGATTTATTATTTAATTTGTTTTGACGGCGCGGCAGCTTGTGACTGCAAATGATCTAACAGAGGAGATCAAAAATATGAAGTATACATCAGGATTTACATAGGTTAAATATTTTCTTTAAAGATAATTTTAATTTATGGACTCTATGAATAGGCTGAAGGCTTCTTTCCTTCAATTCATCAAAAAATCTCAGAAAGGAGTGCTTGATATGATGATAAGACCCCCGAACATCATTACAATCTGTGATATAATTTAATTTAATGTCGGCGGCTTCAGGAGGATCAAAACATGAGACGGTTTCCAACAGGATTTATTTAAATTAATAAAAAAGAGTAACAGAAATTTTTCTGTTACTTTTTTTTCGTGGAAAGAGCTCTCTTGAAAAAAAAGTTTTCTTGTATTATAATGATTAGGATATTATAGGTTATGGAGGAATACTTGTGAAGGAAAAAATAGTAAATGTTGTTGGGGCCGGGCTTGCAGGGTGTGAATGTGCATATAAACTTGCAAATTCAGGAATAAAGGTAAAACTGTATGAAATGAAAAAAATTAAAAAAAGTCCAGCACATAAGTCTGATAATTTTGCTGAACTTGTATGTAGTAATTCATTAAAATCTGATGAAATTACAAATGCATGTGGATTATTAAAAAAAGAAATGGAAATTTTAGGCAGTATTTTTATAGAAGCGGCGCACTATGCAAGAGTTCCAGCAGGACAAGCATTAGCTGTGGATAGAGATAAATTTTCAAATTATATAACTAATAAAATAAAATCAAATAAAAATATTGAAATAATAGATGAAGAAGTGGAAAATGTGGATAATTTAGAAGGAATAACTGTAATTGCTACGGGTCCACTTACAAGTGATAAATTGATGAAAAATATATCAACTTTGATAGGAAACGATAGTCTTTATTTTTTTGATGCAGCTGCTCCTATTGTTGAAGCAGATTCAATTGATATGAGTATAGCATATGAAATGGATAGATATGGTAGTAAAGAAGGTGGAGATTATATTAATCTTCCTATGAATAAAGAAGAATACTTGAATTTTTATAATGAACTTATAAAGGCTAATCAAGCTAATAGACATGAATTTGATAAACTAATTTTGTTTGAGGGGTGTATGCCTATAGAAGAAATGGCAAAACGTGGTGAAAAAACTTTAGTATTTGGACCATTGAAGCCAGTAGGTCTCGATAATCCAAGAACTGGAGAAAAAAATTATGCAGTTGTTCAATTAAGAGCTGAAAATAATGAAAAAACAATGTATAATTTAGTAGGTTTTCAAACAAGTTTGAGTTTTCCAGAACAAAAAAGAGTTTTTAGTATGATACCAGGTCTTAAAAATGCAAATTTTATAAGATATGGAGTTATGCATAAAAATACTTACATAAATGGTGGAAATTTGTTAAATAGTAATTTTAGATTGAGAAAAAACGAAAATATTTATTTCGCCGGTCAAATTTCAGGTGTGGAAGGTTACGTTGAATCAGCAGCTTCTGGACTTATGGTTGCCATATCGATTCTAAAAAATATGCAAGATGAAAGTATAACTTTTCCGGAAGATACAATGCTTGGAAGTCTTGCAAAGTATGTGTCAACAGAAAATAAAAACTACCAACCAATGAATGCTAATTTTGGTATTTTAAAACCATTAGAAACAAGAATAAAAGATAAAAAAATTAAGTATAAGAAAATGGCTGATATTGCAATAGATAGTATAAATAAAATAAAAGAGGTTTTATAAAAATGAAAGGTGTATAATATGAAAAATTATAAAAGATCAGTAAAAAACTTTGGAAAGGGATTAAAAGGAACCGCATTAATTGTTGCTTCTATGCCATTATTTGCTACTCCTGTTACTAGTGTAGCCGGTTCTGCTATGGTTGTAAAAGGTGCAAAAAATGTAGCAGACTCTTTATATAAAAATTATGTTGAAAATTCTATCATGGTCGTAAAAAAGCAAAAAAGTGGAGATTATATGATAGGACAATCCTTGCCATCAATGAAGCAATTTTTAGAAGCTACTTCTTCTGAGAATAAAATGGATTTTTTAAAACTACAAGAGTGTAATATGTTGCTACAACTAGACTCAAAGGATGAAAATAAAGAACCAATTAAGTATACTACTAGAACTCATGTTGGAAATTATCGTATGTTAATGCAATTGCAAAAATCAGGAATAATAACTAATTTATCTAAAGAACCTGCAGGAACTAGTTCTTTAAAGATTGAAAAAATGCTTATAGGTAACTCTTCAAGTAAAGAAAAAAGTAAAGAAGATAAACAAAAAAGAAGAGATGAAATAAGGGAAAATGTGGCTGCTCAAAAAGGTTTGTTTAATAAAATAAAAACTTTTGGAAATGAGATGAAAAATGGACTCGGAAATCAAACTAAAATGTATAATATAACGTTTGAAAAAACCGACAAAGTATTGTCAGATAAAGAAATTGGAAAAATGTTACCTTTTATATTAAAAGAAAATAGTATAGATGACAAAAAATTCAATGTTTCAAGGGATAGTAATGGAAATATTTCCCAAATAGATTATTCTATGAAATATGTTCTAGAAACATTTAAAAATAGAGCAAGAGAAAAAATGAAAAATAGGGCATCTTCAATCCGTGATAATTTAAAAAATCTTACTAATAGTGTAAGTGAAATTGTCAAATCTGAAAAAAGTCGTGATGAATTTATATCAAAAAATAGTAGAGAGGATTTGAGCATATGAGTAAGATATATCTTTTTTATGGAGAGGAAAAATATGATTTAGAACTTAGAGTTCAAAAGATAAAAAAAGAATTTACTAATTTAGAAATAGGAATAAATCTTTTTTATTTGGATTTGCAAAATATTGATGAACTTGAATCTATCTGTCAAGGAGTTTCTTTTTTTGGAGAAGAAAAATTAATTATAATAAAAGATACAAAATTAAAGATAGATGTAGATTTATTAAAGGATGCAGGGGAATCAACAACAATTATTTTGATTGAAGATACTGTTGATAAGAGACTTTCTCAATACAAGGCAATTTCTAAAATTGGAGAAGTTGTAGAATTCAAACCAATGGACTCAAATCAAATGGTGGATTATATAATAAAAATGCTTTCTAGATATAACGTTAAAATTTCTAAAGCTGATGCTATTTATATGGAAAGCATTTGCTTGGATGATAAATCAAATATTATTAATGAATTAAATAAAATAGTAAATTATTTAGATGGGGAAGATACTGTAACTAAAGATATGATCGATAAAGTTTGTTCAAAAAATTTTAGTGCTAAGATATTTGATTTGCTTGATGATATAGTTAAAAAAAATAAGAAGAAAGCGTTATATGAACTTGATGAACTTTTAACTCAAAAGGAACCAATAGTAAAAATTTATATAATGCTATATAAGCAAATAAAACAAATATATTTAATAAAAGTAGCTAAACAAAACAGATTGAATGATATAGCAAAAACTTTGGAAATTAATCCATATGTATTTAAAAATTTAAGTAGAGTAGTAGATGGATTTACAATAAAAGAATTAAAAGATATAATTTATGCATTTGATGAATACGATGCCAAAACTAAAAGTGGTGAAATGGATTTTGAAATTGGTCTAAAGAAAATAATATATAGTATGTAAATTAAAAGAGGTGATAAAATGAATGAATATATGAAAATAGCGATAAATGAATCAGATAAAGGAAGTAGTATAGGTGATGGAGGCCCATTTGGAGCTGTTATAGTAGATAAAGAAGGAAAAATAATAGCATCTTCTCATAATAAAGTCTTAGTAAATAATGATCCAACTGCACACGCAGAAGTTGAAACAATTAGAGAGGCTTGCAAAGTATTAAATACATATGATTTGAGTGACTATATAATGTATACATCATGTGAACCGTGTCCAATGTGTCTTTCTGCTATTATGTGGGCAAATATAAAAGAAGTATATTATGCTTGTACAAAAGAAGATGCTAAAAATATAGGCTTCAGAGATGATATGATTTACGATTTTATAAAAGGAAGAATAAAAAATAAAGATGAAATTCTAAAATTGGGTAAAATGAATAGAGATGAAGCTATAAAAATTTTTGAAAAATATAAAGAAAATAATAAAAAGATTTATTAATAAAAACTTTCTAAATTATGCATAATAATTGTATAATTTAGGAGGTTTTTTATGAATAATAAAATTTCATTTTATACTGATATGGCTGATGAAAGAATAGATTTATATAAAAAAGTAAATAATTTAAGTAATATAGATGGAATAAAAATTGAAGATTCAAGTAACAATGGTGTAACAACTACTGTGGTTGATGTTATAAATGAAAATGGAAGTAATGCATTACAAAAGGATATAGGAAAATATATTACGATAGAAACAAGTGATATAAAATATATAGAGGAAAAACAAAAGGAAGAGATAATAAATACTTTAGCAAATAAAATAAAAGAATTTATAGGAGATGATCACTCTAAATCCATTTTAGTTGTTGGACTTGGAAATGCTACAGCAACACCAGACTCATTGGGACCAAAAGTAGTAGAAAAGCTAGATATTACTAGACACCTTTTAAACTTTGCAAGTGAATTTTTGGAACCTAATACAAGAAGTATAAGTGCCATATCTCCGGGAGTACTAGGAACAACAGGAATAGAAACTTCCGAAATTGTAAGTTCGGTTGTTAAGAATGTAAAACCTGATATAATAATTGCAATAGATGCACTTGCTTCATCTACAGTTGCTAGAGTTGGAAATTCAATTCAGTTATCTGATACTGGAATAACTCCTGGCGCCGGTGTCAGAAATAAAAGAGAGGGATTAAATCAAAAAACAATGAATGTTCCAGTAATAGCAATAGGTGTACCAACTGTTGTTGATATGGCTACAATAACAGAAGAAGCACTTGAAAAGATTGTAAACAGTAATGGGGAAGAAGAAAATTTAAATGAATTTAAAAATACTGTAAATGATAATAGAAAAGAAAAAATAGCCAAGGCATTAGATACTGAAAATTATATAGTAACTCCAAAAGAAGTCGATGAATTAATTCAAATAATGGCTGATATTGTTTCGAGTGGAATAAATATGGCTGTAAATTAATAAGTATAAATTATACACTTAGATATTTTCTAAGTGTATTTTTTCTGATTTGACGTGTATTTTTTCTGATTTGACGTGTATTTTTTGTGGACTTATTGTAAAAATTGTGATATATTACTATACAAAATAAATCTTATAATATTAATTTTTATTTAGGAGGCAAAATTGAAAAAATTTAAGTTACCTATTATATTAATAACACTAGCTATTTTAGCTATTATTTGTGGTGTAATATATTTTAATTTAACATATAAAACTAGAGATGAAAAATGGAATGAAGAAGTCTCAAATTTAGAGTCTATAACTAAAAAATCAGATGATAATTCTTTCTTAATGTCTATTATTTATAAAAATGATGTTTCCGAAGATGGAATTACATTAGAGGGAAAAGTGTTAAGAGGGACAGTTAATGTTGATGATACAATTAGCCTTATAGGAGTGGCAGATACTAAAGAGGTAAAGGTAGAAAAAATATTAAATGATAGCAATGAGGAAGTAGAAAGTGCAACCAAAGATGATAGAATTAATGTATTAATAAGTGGGATAAGTGATAAATCAATAAAACCAGGACAAGTATTAGCTAAGAAAGATTCCATAGAAGCGCATAAAGAATTTATTGCTGAAATATATATTTTAAGCAAGGACGAAGGTGGCGTTGATATAAGTTTTAAAAAGGACGATTTTTTAGATTTTTATATAAGGACTTCTAGTTTTGTAGGAAAAGTTGAAAAAATTGAGGAATCAAGTAAAGTTAAACCTGGCAGTAGTGCAACAATTAAAGTAAAATTAAACACTGCTGTTGCTATTGAAGAAGGAACCACTTTTGTTATAAGAAAAGATTCTCAAACAATGGGGGCTGGAGAAATAACGAAAGTAATAAAGTAAAATTTGTTTTAATGTCTAAATTATTGATTAATTTAGATGTATGATATAAAATGTTAAAAATGAATGGGGGATAATTATGAAAAATTTATTTAAAAAAATAACTGCGATTGCTATTTTTTCTTTTGTTTTTATATTTTCATTAAACTTTGTAATGGCTGATGAAAATGATGAAAATAGTGAAAATGGGGTAGCAGTTCCAATTAGCAATTTATCAGAAGATACACCTGTAGATATTGGAGGTAGTGACATCAAGCAAATTATGGACACTAATGCTGTAAATGGAGTGTATAAATTAAGTGATGACAAGAATACTACATATCTTCCAATGACAAGGTACGTAACTGATAGAATAATACTTGATAAAGAAACAGGAGATAATTTTGGATCTTTCTTTTCAAAATCATCTATTGAAGTAAATGAAAAACAATTAGGAGTAAAATGTTTATTTACAAATGATACTGCAAGAGTTAACGCAGGTATGGAATATCCAATAATTTTTGCAACTCAAAATGTTATAATTGACTCTACAATTGAAAGATCTATTATTGTATTTAGTGGAGCTACTGTAACCTTTACTGAAAATTCTGAAGTAAAAGGAGATATAATATGCTTTTCTACTAATCTAGAATTAAAAGGTAAAGTAGACGGAAGTGTAATGGGATATTCTAATAAAGTAGATGTTACTGGTACAGTATCAAAAGATTTAAGAGTAGACACTAATGATTTAAATGTTGCTGGATCAGATAACGTAAAAGGAAATGTGTTTGTAATGACATATAATTCTTCACTTACAAAAATTCAAGAACAATATCCTGCTGCAACTGTTATTGTAAATGAATCAAACAATAAAGTAACTAAAACTGACATATTAAAAAATATTGCTAAAGCATGTATAGTATGTTTAGTATTTGCTATAATAAATGTTTTAGTTAATAAGAAAAATAGTGAATTTATTAATAAGACAATGAAAGTTACTAAAGACAACGTGATGTTTTTATTACTTTCAGGATCTTTGTCATTATTACTATTTCCACTAGTTTCAATACTACTTTTAATACTTGCAATGGTTAACTTTGAATTTATAGCAATTCCTGTATTAGTATTATATTTAGCTTTCTTAATTATATCAGGTATGTTATCTACTTTAATAATTGGAAGTATGATTGTAAAATATATGACAGATAAATATTTAGAAAAAGAAAATAGTTCAATGAAATTTGGATTTTGCTTTTTAACATTTTTAGTATTATATGGTATTGCAAGAATACCAGTTGTAGGATCATACATTACTTGGGGATTAGTAATTTTATCTAATGGTATTGTACTTGCTAGAATATTTAAATCAAAACCCAAAAATAGCTAATTGAAGGATGTGTTTTTATGGAAGACGAATATTATAAGTTTAGTATTAAAGAAACTTTAAAAAAAGTTGAATCTAACAAAGATGGACTTACTTCTGAAGAAGCCAAAGTTAGATTAAATAAAAATGGATACAATAAATTAAAAGAAGCTAAGAAAAAGGGAATTTTATTAAAAATATTAGAACAATTTAAAGATGTAATGTTAATAGTACTTATAATTTCTGCTATTCTTTCTGCTTTTGTATCATATAAAACAAATGAACCAATGACAGATACTTTTATAATACTTTTTGTTGTTTTATTAAATGCAATTTTAGGTGTTATTCAAGAAAGTAAAGCAGAGAAAGCTATTGAAGCTCTAAAAAATATGTCTTTACCATACATAAAAGTAAAAAGGGATGGTAAAGTAGAAAGTATAAAAACTGAAGAATTAGTTGTAGGTGATGTTGTTTTAATAGAAGCGGGTGACAGTATTCCTGCTGATATGAGAATAATTCAAAATCATAGTTTAAGAGTTGAAGAAGCTGCTTTAACAGGAGAATCTGTTCCGGTAGATAAAAGTGCAGATGCTATAAAAGTTAAATCTAAGGTTTCACTTGCTGATAGAAATAATATGTTATATTCTGGTAGTAATGTAGTTTATGGAAGAGGAGAGGCTGTTGTAGTTGCAACAGGAATGAATACTGAACTTGGAAAAATAGCAAGTGCTCTTGCTACACAAAAGCCAGAAATTACACCTTTGCAAAAGAAAATGAATCAATTAAGCAAGGTGTTAAGCATAGTTGTAGTAGTTATTGCTGTGATTATGTTTATAGTTGGATACTTTATTCAAAAAAATGATATACTAGATGTATTTATGCTTGCAATATCACTTGCAGTAGCTGCAATTCCTGAAGGACTTTCAGCAGTTATAACAATAACTCTTGCAATGGGAGTTCAAAAAATGGCAAGCCAGAAGGCCATTGTAAGAAAGTTGTCTTCTGTTGAAGCTTTAGGGGCAACAGAGGTAATTTGTTCTGATAAGACTGGAACACTTACTCAAAATAAAATGACATTAAGAAAGATATTTTTAAATAATAATATCATAGATGCATCTCAAGTAAAAAAAGGCGAAAATTTTGGTGAAATAAAGACAAATGAATTTGATATATTAACAAAGGTATATTCATTATGTAATGATACTAAATTTGGAGAAGAAGGCGGTAAGAAAGTTTTACTAGGAGATCCAACTGAAACTTGTCTAATAGAATTTGCTGATAAACTAGGATATGATAAGGAAAAAATGGATAATGATTATGTAAGAGTTGATGAACTTCCTTTCGATTCTACGAGAAAAATGATGACTACTGTAAATGAATATGAAGATGACAAATATATTGAATGTACAAAAGGTGCAGTTGAATCAGTAATTTCAAATTGTGATACTATATTAATAGATGGTAGTCCAGTTCCTTTAACTGATAGTATAAAAAAAGAAATTTTAAATAATAACATATCAATGGCTAAAGAAGCTCTAAGAGTTTTGGCATGTGCATACAAAATTTATGATAGAAAAGATGGAATAATAAAAGATGAAAAACAGCTAACGTTTGTTGGTCTAGTTGGAATGATAGATCCACCAAGAAAAGAAGCAAAGCGTGCTGTTGAAAGATGCTTCAATGCAGGAATGATACCAGTAATGATAACAGGAGATAATAAAGATACAGCTGTTGCCATTGCAAAAGAAATAGGAATTATTAGAGAAAATGAAGAAGCAGTAACGGGTATTGAAGTTGATAATATGACTGATGATGAGTTATATAATAGAGTTGAAAATATAAGAGTTTATGCTAGAGTTTCACCAGAAAATAAGATTAGAATTGTTAAAGCATGGAAAAAACATGGAAAAACAGTTGCTATGACAGGAGACGGTGTAAATGATGCTCCAGCACTAAAAGGGGCTGATATTGGAGTTGGAATGGGAATTACTGGTACTGAAGTTTCTAAAAGTGTCTCTAGCATGGTTCTTGCAGATGACAACTTTGCAACTATTGTTGTAGCAATAAAAGAGGGAAGAAGAATATATAATAATATACAAAATGTAATAGCATATTTATTGGCTTCTAACCTTGCAGAAATAATAATAATATTTGTTGCAACATTATTTAATAAAGTGGTGTTAGCACCAATACAAATATTATGGATTAACCTTATAACAGATACAATTCCAGCAATTGCACTGGGATTTGAAAAAGAAGAAAAAGACATAATGAGACAAAAACCTAGAAATGCAAATGAAAATATATTTACACCATTTCTAATACTAAGAATTGTTATACCAGCTATAATAAAAAGTGTAGCAATATTAATAATATATCTTTTATCTTCAAAAACATATGGTGTAGAAGTTGCCTGTGGAGCAGTATTTGTAACATTAGCATTTATTGAAATTTTATTTTCTTCAGTGTGTAGATCAGATAAAAAAACACTTGCTAAAATTGGACTATTTTCAAATAAGCCTATGTTTATTTGTACTGTAGCTACAATAGCATTGCAGTCAGTTATAATGTTTGTTCCAGCGCTTGGCTCACTTCTTAAGGTTCCAACAATGCCAACTAGCATATTTATTGATATAATATTAATTTGTGTTGGTTGCTTTGCTTTGTTTGAAATTGTTAAAGTAATGCTTGCAAAAATATTTATAAAATCTAAAAATAAATAATATAATAAGTAATATAAATTAAATTAAAAACATAAGTTATACTATATGAAAGAAGGTATAACTTATGTTTTTTGATAAAATCGTGAATATGCTAAATTTAAATTTTGGAAATGGTAATTTTAAAAATCAAAATGGAGTGAGAAGATTCAACAACAGATGTAATTGCTATGCATATAAGCTAGTACCTTTTGAACAAGCAAGGAACATGATTCAAACATCTGAAGTTCTTTTAATAGATATAAGGACTGAGAGTGAATATAATCTTATGCATGTTCAAAATGCTATAAATATTCCACTTGATGTTTTAGAACTTAAGATACAAGATGCAACTATAAAAAAAGATAAGCCGGTTATGATATATTGCTCAAGTGGAGCAAGAAGTAAAAAAGCAATACAAGTTTTGAATAAATATGGATATAATATATATATATGGGAGTATGCAGCACTTGCAACATTCCCATATAGAGATATGCTCATATATGAGAAGAAATAAAGGAGAAATTATGATAAAAAATATAAAAGATAGTGAATTTAATTCAGAAGTAACCAAAAAAGATGGTACTGTACTAGTAGATTTTTATGCAGACTGGTGTGGACCATGTATGCTATTAGGACCTATACTAGAAGAAATAGGCAATAGTAGAGCTGGTTATAATATAGTAAAAGTTAATGTAGATGATTGCCCTGAGGCAACTAGTTTACTAAAAATTGATACAATTCCAACTATAGCCATATATAAAAATGGAAAATTGGCTAGCAAGCATGTGGGGTTAATGTCTAAAGAAGAAATTTTAGAAGAATTAGAAAAATAGATAATGGAGCAGAGTAATTTAATTATTTTGCTCTTTTTTATTGTAAACTAACAACTTTGCAATATAATATAAAGAGACAAACACCTTAAAATCATGCCGAAAATGTAATATAAATGTAACATAAATAAAACAATATTGTTATTGCTTTTTTTATAGCTATTTTATATAATTAAGCTACGAGAAATAGTAACAAAACAATAATATACAAAAGAGGTGTTTAAATATGTTAGAATTTTGGAAAAATGAATGGAAACTATTTTTAGAGGATTTATCAAATTTTAAGAGTGCTTTTGTTAAGATATTTTCACCAAGACAAGAGTTTTTAATGTTAGAACAAGCTGCTCCAGAAGCTCAAGAACAACAACCTGAAGAACCAGTATATGTTCCAGATGGAATTGATAATAAAGTTACAGCATATTTTGGAGAAAGTGTTGATGAATTAAGACAAAATGTAAGTGGAGAAAAAACACAACATGAAGTATTAAGGGAGTATGCACAATTTTTTAAACCATACACTGAATCTCAAGAAATGTGTAATAGTGCTTTTAGAAAATATTATGATAGACATGCTTTAAAAATTGCTACAGAAGAATTACCTGTTGCTCAAGCTAGAATTATTCAAAACAATGTTGATCTATTTATAAAAGGTCAAGAAGTATTTGGAGAAAATGGACAATTTATTGACTCAAGAGTTGATACAATATTTGAGAAGAAAGGTATTGACGAAGTAGAAAAAGTAGTTGACATTTTACATGATAATACTGAAAAAGGTGTTAATGTACAAGGAGAGAGATTATTTGCTGAAGTTATAACTCATATGGTTGATAACGGAATAAAAGTAGATAAAGCTACTCCATTAATAGAACCAGTAAAACATGTTCTAGAAGATAAACTTAATGAAGTACACGATAGCCTAAGAAGTCATGAAGACTGGAATGAAGAATATCAAAATTTACTTTCACAAGAAAGAAAATATTTGTATGCTTTAAACAGAATAGAACAATATGAAACTGAACAAAGAATTTCTGAATTTGAACAAAAAATAAATGATTTAGAAACAATATAAAAATTAAGACTGTTGCTTATATCTTACAAGTAACAGTCTTTTGCTATAAATGCTTAAAGTAGACTTGAAATGACATTTTTTTTGTGATATAATCAACACATCTGGTGTAACTAGATATATAAAGGAGAGAAATTTATGAAATGTATTTTTTTATGTGCAGGATATGCAACAAGGTTATTTCCATTAACTGAAAATTTTCCTAAGGCTTTATTAGAAGTTGGTGGAAGAGCAATATTAGATTATACTTTAGATGAAGTAAATGAAATAGATGAGATAGATGAAATTTATTTGGTAACTAATGCTAAATATACACCACATTTTCAAAAATGGGCTGAGTCTAAAAATAATGTAAAACCAATTACCGTATTTAATGACGGAACTACAAATAATGATGATAGATTAGGTGCTATTGGTGATATCCAATTCACAATTAATAATGCTAAGATTGATGACGATATATTAGTATTAGCAACTGATAATTTATTTACTTTTAAATTAAAAGATTTTGTTGAATTCTATAAAACCAAAAATGCACCATCAGTTTGCGTAAGAGAAGAACAAGATATGAACTTGTTAAAAAGAGTTGGTGTAGCTAAATTAGATTCTGATATGAAAATATTAGATTTCGAAGAAAAACCAGCAGAGCCAAAATCTAATTATGCAGTTTATGCAGAATATATTTATCCAAAAAATGTATTACCTGAGATAAACAAATATTTAGAAGAAGGGAATTCTTGTGATGCTCCTGGAAATCTAGTTGCGTATATGTATAAGAAAATGCCAACATACGCATATGCTTTTAAAGGTGAATGTTATGATGTTGGAACACATGAAGCTTTAGCTCAAGTAAATGAACTTTATAATAACAAATAAGAGGTTAGAATTTTAAAGTAGGGAAAAATATGAATATTAGTAAAATTTCACGTAGTTTAGTAGTAGCAATTTTTATAGTAAATATAGTATTTTTTGGAATCCTTGATTTTAAAATGTTAGTATCTAAAGACCAAGAAGTTACTTCTCAATTTACTAATTTAACAAAATTAGGATATGTCGCTTTGGTTATAATTTTAGTTTTATTATATATTTATATAAAAGACAAATTATATAAGAAGAAGATAAAAAGAAAAGTAGGATTAGTGTTTAGATATATATACGTTTCAATTGTTTTGATTGCATCAAAGATTGGAATTGTGTATTTACAAGGAATTCAGTTTACAAATAAAGAATTCATAACTTATGTTTTGATTTCATTTATTACAGGAATAATAATAAAGAAAATTATTTTTAATGTTTCAAAAAGTGATATGTTATCAGTTTTAGCTACTTTTTCATATGCACTTTTACCATCATCTGTTGTATTGGGAAGCAGTTTGATTTTAGCTAGTAGTTTTAGTTTAGTATTCTTTGCCGGATTATTAACATTACAAATTTTAATAGATGAACTAAAACAAAGGGGAATAAAAACTCAGAAATATGTTGTGGAATCAACAATTTTAGGTATAATAATTGGTGTAAGTATGGTGTTTGGAATAAATCCTTGTGTTTGGATTGCTTTTGCAATAGTTTCTATAATTGTTGCATCAAATCTAGACAACACTCATATAAGTTTTCCTAAAAAAATGATGGATAGCATAAGCCAAAAGGGTAGAGAAAGACTATATACTATTGAAAGAATAAATATAAATAAGTTAATAGTATCAATTTGCATAGTTTTTATATTTGCAGTTGTTATATATTTTGCATCAAAATTTATGATTCAAACATTTGAAAATAAACAAATAGATAATTATTATATTAATTCTATAATAGATACTTTCAATAAGAATAATGACCTTAATTTAGTACAAGAGAAATCTATTACTTCTCTTTCAAATTTCTATAATAAATTTATTTCAAATTATAAAACATTTTACATGTTTTGTATAATATATATTATATTTATGGAAATACTTGCAATTGCTTTAAAGAGAAGGTATGATACAAAGTCTACAATGATGAAAGCATTATTTTTGTTCATACTTAATTCAATTTATTTGTTTAACTTGAATGTAGCTTTTTATGAACCGTTACTTACAGTACTTATAGTACTTATTGCAATCGTTAACACTTCTAATATTTATTTAAATAGAGAAGAAAGAGTTAAAATGTTGGTTGCTTAAAATAGAATATTAAGTTAGGAAGGTGAATTTGTTGTGGCATATTATTCAGATGATTTAATTGAAGAAGTAATTTCACAAAATGATATAGTTGAAGTTATATCTGAATATGTTGCACTCAAGAAAAATGGTAGAAATTTTGTAGGTCTCTGCCCTTTTCATAGAGAAAAAACACCTTCTTTTTGTGTGTCTATGGACAAGCAAATTTATAAGTGTTTTGGGTGTTCAGAAGGTGGAAATGTAATATCTTTCATAATGAAAATAGAAAATTTAGACTTTGTGGATACACTCGAGTTTTTGGCTAATAGAGCTCATATTGATTTAGCTAAATATGAAGTAAAAACCTCATATAATAATAAACAGTCAAAAGAGACTCAAGAGTTAAAAGAGTCAATATTCGAAATTAATAAAGAAGCAGCTAAATACTATCATAATAATTTAATAAAATTGTTAGGAGAAAATCATAACATAGTAAAAGATTATATACTAAAAAGAAAATTAGATTCTAAAACTATTACTAAATTTGGTATTGGATATGCCAATGGAGATGTTCCACTATTTGATCATTTAACAAAACTAGGTTATACAAAAGAACAGATACTTTCTAGTGGAATAATAGTAAAAAGTGAAAAAGGAAGGCTGTATGATAGATTCTTTAATAGACTAATATTTCCTATATTTGATGTAAGGGATAGAGTGATAGCTTTTGGTGGAAGAGTATTAAATGATTCTTTACCAAAATACTTAAACTCTCAGGAAAATGAAATATATCATAAAGGTAAAACTTTATTTGCACTTAACTTTGTTAAAAGAGAAAAATTTGAAAACATTATAATGGTCGAAGGTTATATGGATGCAGTTTCATTACATAAAGCTGGTGTAAGTAATGCAGTTGCTTCATTAGGTACAGCACTTACTCAGGATCAAGCAAGGTTATTAAAAAAATATACTGACAATATAGTTATAGGATATGATCAAGATGGTGCTGGACAGGAAGCAACCTTAAGAGGGCTGGATATATTAGCAAATAGTAAACTTAATGTTAAGGTGTTAATATTAGATAAAAAAGATGTAAAAGATCCAGATGAATATATAAACAAATATGGAGTAGAAAGATTTAATAATTGTGTAAAAAATGCTATATCATTAGTAGAGTTTAAAATTAGTAAATTAGAGAAAAATTTAGATCTAGATAATATTGATTCAAAAATATCTTTTTTAACTAGTATATCTAGCATATTAGCTTCTATTGAAAATAATATTGAACGTGATATTTATATAGAAAAAATTTCTAAAAAATATAATATTGGCACGGAACCTATAATAAAAGAAGTAGAAAAAAGACTAAGGAAAATGGAAAACAACAACATTAATTTAGACATGCAAAACCTAAGTCAAAAAATGAAAATGATTACAAATATTAAAAAAAGACAAGAAGAATATATAATTGCATTATTACTTACTAAAAATAGGGGAATAATAAAAAAGATATTCGAGTGTTTCAGGGAAGAAGATTTTGAAATTGACGAAGTAAGAGAAATATTTAATTTCTTGTGTAGTCTTAATTTAGAATGTGATATTAGTAAAATTGATGTATTGACTAAAATAAAAAATAATGATATGATGAAAAGTATTACAGATATAATGTATATAGATATTAATAATATTGATGCTGAAAAATTATTGAACGATATGCTAAAAAGAAAAGAAAAAGATAAGCTCATAAGAAGAAGAGAAGAAATAATAAATAAGATATCTAGTGGCGTTGTTCAAGAAGAGCAGGAATTATTACAAATTGAACTAAATCAAATTTTATTGGAATTAAAAAAGTTGAAAGTTTAGAAGGAGAAAACAATGGAAAAAAAATCTGAAGTAGAGAAAAATAATACAAAAGATGTTAATAAAAGTTCTGAGAAAATGACAAAAAAGAAAAAAATAAAAGAATTTATAGAAAAATCAAAAAAGAATAAAAAAGTTACTTACAATGAACTTGCTAAATTTATTGAAGAAGAATCAATTTCACCAGATGAAGTAACTAAAATATATGATGAACTAGAAAAAGCTAAAATTGAAATTTTAGTAGAAGAAAATCCTAGCTCTATAAAGACTGACAATAATATAGAAAAAATAGCTGATAATAAAAATGCAGACGGCACTCAAGATATGGATGATGTTGATATCGATGACTTAGATGATAAAGCTAAGATTGATGCGGCTGCTTCACTTGCTGAGCTTGAAATTGAACCAAATCTAGAAGATATAACTGATATAGAAAAAGACATTTTATTGGATGACATGAAAGATATGTCATTTGTTGAAAATTTAAATGTAGATGATCCAGTTAAAATGTTCTTAAAAGAAATTGGAAAAATAAAACTTTTAACATATGAAGAAGAAAATGAACTTGCTGAAAGAATGTTAAAAGGTGATAAGGAAGCTAAAAAACAATTAATAGAATCAAACTTAAGACTTGTTGTTAGTATAGCTAAAAAATATATTGGTAGAGGTATGCACTTTTTGGATCTTATTCAAGAAGGAAATTTAGGATTAATAAAAGCTGTTGATAAATTTGACCAAACTAAAGGATATAAATTTAGTACTTATGCTACATGGTGGATAAGACAGGCAATTACACGTGCAATTGCAGATCAAGCTAGAACTATAAGAATACCAGTTCATATGGTAGAAACTATAAATAAGCTAATACGTACATCTAGACATCTTTTGCAAACTTTAGGAAGAGAACCAACACTTGAAGAAATTGCAGAAGAACTTGAAATGCCAGTTGAAAAAGTAAGAGAAGTTTTAAAGGTAGCACAAGAACCTATATCTTTAGAAACACCTGTTGGAGAAGAAGATGAAAGCAATCTAGGAAACTTTATACCTGATGAAGATGCACCATCGCCTTCTGAACAAGCTGCTGATGTACTTTTAAGAGAACATATAGAAGAAGTAATGGAAACCCTTACACCAAGAGAAGCTAAAGTATTAAAATTAAGATTTGGTTTACAAGATGGTAGAATGAGAACCTTAGAAGAAGTTGGAAAAGAATTTGATGTTACTCGTGAAAGAATACGTCAAATTGAGGCAAAAGCTTTAAGAAAGTTAAGACATCCTAGTAGAAGTAAAAAATTAAAAGATTTCATGAATAGTGAAAATTAATAAAAAATCTCGAGAGAACATGTTCTTTCGAGATTTTTTATGTAATCTATTTACTTTTATAACATAGTATGATATAATATACATAGTATATAGTGTAATTTTGTTCAATAATTTGACGGAGGTATTAATATGGAAAAATCTATAGCTTTTGTGACAGCAATGATGAGCAATATTAAAATGGCGTGTATGATTGAGAGGGATATGATGGAACTTTTGAAAGCTGCTAAGGATGAGCTTACTCCTGATGAGGTAACTGATATAGTAAACTCTCTTAGAGGCATGAACGATTCCGTGGTGAAAATGACTTTGGCAGTTGATTCAATCAAATCAAGAGAGCAAATTGATGAAATAGTTAAGTGCTTTGACTTTAATTAACACGCAGGCCACTCGATATTATCGAGTGGCTATTTTTTATTTATTTTTTAAATTTATTAGTTGACAAATTTAGAATATGGGTGTATACTATTAATAGTCAAAGAAAGTCAAAATCAGAAAAGGAGATGACAAAATGAAATTATCAGATATTATAGAAGAATATATAAAAAGCATTTTTGAAGATGGTGAATATGTTGAACTACAAAGAAATGAACTTGCAAATAAGTTTAATTGTGTTCCGTCTCAAATAAATTATGTTATATCAACAAGATTTGTTCCCGAATTAGGATTTTATGTTGAAAGTAGAAGAGGAGGGGGAGGTTATATAAGAATAAATAAAATTGACCTTTCTAAATCCGAACAAATATCGAATATAATTGACAAGATAAAGGGTAAATTGTCACAAAATGTCGCAGACGTTTACTTGAAAGAATTTTTAAGATATAATATTTTGGGCAAAAATGAAGCTAGTTTGATAAGAGCAGCAATATCTGATAAGAGTTTAGATAAGGTTGATACATCAATAAGAGATTTAGTGCGAGCGGATATTTTTAAAAGTATGATAATAAATTTAATTTAAAGGAGTGATTTTTATGAAATGTCAAAGTTGTGGTAAAAAAGAGGCAACAGTTAGATATTATGAAAATATAAATGGTGAAAAACAAGAATTACATTTATGCTCTGATTGTGCACAAAACTTAGGATTCACAAGTTTCTCAAATATATTTTCTCCAATATTTGCATCTCTACAAGGATACAATTTAATGGAGGAACCAGAGGTATGTAAGGTTTGTGGATATAGTTTTGATGACTATTTGAAAACAGGATTTTTTGGATGTCCAAATTGCTATGAAAGTTTTTCAGACAGATTGGATGATTTGTTTATAAAATTACATGGAAAATCTAGACATGTTAAAACATTAAATTCTAGTAAAGAAAATAGTAAGAAGAAAATAGGTAAAAAAGATAATAAAGATAATAAAGATACTTCTTCTAATGAACTAGAAAAATTGAAAACAAAACTTGAAAAGCTTGTAAAAGATGAAAAGTATGAAGAAGCTGCAGTAATTAGAGATAAAATAAAAGAAATTGAAGGGAGATAATGAATATGTGGTTTAACGAAATATCAGATGATTCAGATGTCGTTATATCTACAAGAGTTAGATTTGCTAGAAATATTAGTGGATATAAATTTGAACACTTACTTTCTAAAGATGAAAAAGAAAAAATAATAAACGAAATTAGTAAAGTAATTGATAAAGATAAATATACACTATTAAAAAGTAAAGATATGGATGAAGTAACTCTTTATAGTTTAGTTGAAAAATATTTAATTTCAAAAGAATTTGCTTGTAATAGAAATGGTGCAATAGTTGTAAATGATGACAATAGCTTAGTAGCAATGATAAATGAGGAAGATCATTTAAGAATACAATCATTTGAACCAGGGTTTAATATAAATAAATGTTATGATAGATTATGTGATTTTACTCAAGAAGTAGAAGATAAGATTAAATTTGCTAGAAATGATAAATATGGATATCTAACAGCATGCCCTACAAACGTTGGTGCCGGAATGAGAGTATCTATAATGCTTCACTTACCAGCTTTAAGTGCAATTGGAACATTGCCAAAAATCTTGGAACAGGTAAGTGGACTTGGAATTTCTGTTAGAGGAATGTATGGAGAAAATAGTTCTGCATATGGTAATATTTACCAAATTTCAAATCAAAAAACTTTAGGTGTTACAGATGAAGAAATTATAGATAGGGTAAGTATTGTGGTAAAGACACTTATAAATGAAGAAAGAAAAGCAAGAAATAGGATTAATACCTTAGAATTAAAGGATGAAATATATAGAGCATATGGAATTTTGAAAAATGCAAGAATATTGAAAGAAGAAGAATGTTTAAAATTACTATCAAAATTACGTTTGGGTACAGCAATGAACATTATAGAAGAAGTAAAGCTTGAAAAAATTCAACAATTATTGATTGATACACATTCAAATTGCTTACAGTTAATATATAAAAATAAATTTGATAGAAAAGAAGAAAACATTAAGAGAGCAGATTATGTAAGAGAGGAGTTGAAATAATATGTATGAATTTACAGGAAGAGCTAGTAGGGCTCTAGAAATTAGTAGGGAATTTTCTGAAGAACATAATTATTCTTTTATAGGAACTGAACATATATTATATGGACTAATAGCAGAAGGAGAAGGACTTGCAAGTAAAATTTTAACAGAGCAAGGACTTACTGCTGAATATGTCGAAAATGAAATATTAAAAGTAGATGGAGTAATGGATACTTTAGAAGACGAAATAGAATTTACGCCAAGAGCAAAAAGAATTATTGAAAATAGTACTAGAGAAGCAAAAAGAATGGGGCAAAGTTATGTTGGAACTGAACATATATTGCTTTCACTTATGAGAGAAATAGATAGTGTAGCAGTTCGTATTTTAATAGAAGCTGACGTTGATCCTCAAAAGATTTTTGCAGAGCTATTAAGACTTCTTAGTGAAGACTCTCCAATTAACGGATTTTCAACACAATCAAAAGTGGGCAGTGAAAATAAAAATACCCCAACTCTAAATCAGTATGGAAAAGATTTAACTGATATGGCAAGGGAGAATAAATTAGACCCAGTTATAGGAAGAGATAGCGAAATACAAAGAATAATAGAAATATTAAGTAGAAGAACAAAAAACAACCCAGTGCTAATAGGCGAGCCAGGGGTTGGTAAAACTGCTGTAGTAGAAGGGTTAGCGCAAATGATTGTAGAAGGAAATGTTCCAGAAGTTTTAAAAAATAAAAGAGTTGTAAGCCTAGATATGTCATCAATGATTGCAGGTGCAAAATACAGAGGAGATTTTGAGGAAAGATTAAAAAAATCCTTACAAGAAATAAAGAAAAATGGAAATGTTATTTTATTTATTGATGAGTTGCATACTATAATAGGTGCAGGTTCTGCAGAAGGTGCAATGGATGCTGCTAACATTTTGAAACCATTACTTTCAAGAGGGGAAGTTCAAATAATAGGTGCGACTACATTAAATGAATATAGAAAACATATTGAAAAAGATAGTGCACTAGAAAGAAGATTTCAAAGTGTATTAATAGATGAACCAAACGCTGAAGATAGCGTTAAAATTCTACAAGGATTAAAAGATAAATATGAGGCTCATCATAAAGTTAAAATAACTGATGAAGCTATAAAAGAAGCTGTATTATTGTCTCAAAGATACATTAATGATAGATTCTTACCAGATAAAGCAATTGATATTATTGATGAAGCATGTTCTAAAATAAAATTAAAAAGTGTCACAATGCCTGATAAAGTAACTAAAATTGAAAAGGACATAGAAAAAGTATCAAAAGAAAAAGAGGAAGCTATTATTTCTCAATCTTTTGAAAAAGCTGCATCTTTAAGGGATGAAGAAAAGAAATTGAAAGAAAACTTAGAAAAAGAAAAGGAAAAATGGGAAAAGAACAAAAAGAATAAAGCTGTAAGTATAACTAAAGAGGATGTTTGCCAAGTAGTTTCTAATTGGACAAAAATTCCACTTGAAAAATTTACAGAAACAGAAGCTGAGAAATTAAAAAAATTAGATGAAAGTTTAAAAAAGAGAGTTATAGGCCAAGATGAAGCTGTAAATGCTTTGGCACGTGCTATAAAAAGAGCAAGAGTGGGTCTTAAAGACGAAAAAAGACCAATAGGATCATTTATATTCTTGGGTCCAACAGGAGTAGGTAAAACAGAACTTACTAAAGCTCTAGCAGAAAATTTATTTGGTGATGAAAATTCTATGATTAGATTAGATATGTCAGAATATATGGAACCACATAGCGTATCTAAATTAATCGGTTCACCTCCAGGATATGTTGGATATGAAGATGGCGGACAGTTAACAGAACAAGTAAGAAGAAAACCATATAGTATAATATTATTTGACGAAATAGAAAAAGCTCATCCTGATGTGTTTAATATGCTTTTACAAATATTAGATGATGGTAGATTAACAGATTCAAATGGTAGAGTAGTAAACTTTAAAAATACAGTTATTATAATGACTTCTAATGTTGGTGCTAGAAATATAGTTGAAAATAAATCTATGGGATTTGTTACTAATAACGATGCTAAAGAAAATTACGAAAAAACTAAAGAAAATGTTATGGATGAATTGAAAAAGACATTTAGACCAGAATTTTTAAATAGATTGGATGAAATAATTGTATTTAAGAAACTTTCAGAAGATAGTATAAAAGAAATAACTAAACTTTTACTAAAAGATGTAGAAAAAAGAGTTGAGGAAAAAGGAATTAAGATGACAGTATCAGATGAAGTCATAACTTATTTAGCAAAAGTAGGATTTGATGATACATATGGTGCAAGACCATTAAAAAGAGCTATTCAATCTAATGTAGAAGATACGATAGTTGAAGCTCTATTAGACCAAAAAATAAAAGAAAAAGATACTATAAGACTAGATTTAAAAGACAATCATGTTGTTGTAAATAAAGAAAAATAAAAGAAAAATACTATGTGGTTATACAAAATAATATTTGATAAATTGAAAAAATGTAGAGTTAATCTACATTTTTTCTTGCTTTTTAGAAAAGATAGTGCTATAATTTACATAATTTTTAGTTCAAACTATAAATTTAATAATTTTTAGGGAGGCAATGGTTATGAACATTAGAAAAGAACTTGGAGTAGAATTCTTGATATTTTCGGAAGAAGTTGACAATATTTTTCGGGGAGCAATATTGTATTGCAAATATAATAAATTTGCAAAAATGGAACTCTTTGATATTTTGGTTTCAATGTCTTCATGTGGAGAGGTAACAAAAAATATTTTAAAAAAATATGGAATGAATCGTGATAATCTGCAAGATTTGACTAAAAAATTTAACTCTAAAAGAGATAGAGGAAAACTATGTAGTATAAGTGAAGAAATAAAAGAAATTTTAATTGCTTCTGCTCGTGATAATGAAGTATATGAAGTTGATCTTCTTTTTAGCTTATTAACAGACGAGGAAATTTTTATTTATATAGATGGATATTTCAAATGCAGATTAACCGAAAGAATTTTAGAAGATCTGGAAAATAACGTGTATACATTAACTAAAAATGAAAGTTATATGAAGACAAAGTATGGTGTGCAAGAGAAAATTGATTATTGCCAAGATATGACTTTTGATGCTTACAATAAAAAATACAATCCTATATTTGGCAGAAAAAAAGAAATTCAAAGGATTGAAGAAGTTTTGCTTAAAACAAAAAAATCTAATCCAATTTTGGTAGGAAAACCAGGAGTAGGCAAATCTTGTATTGTGGAGCAGTTGTGTATCGACCTTGTAGAAGAAAGGATATTAACATTAAAAAATAAAAAAATACTCAAATTGAATATTTCTGAAATGTTAGCAGGTTGTAAATATAGAGGCGATATGGAAGAAAGGTTAAATAAAGTTATAAAAGAAGTTCTTAAAAAGGATAATATTATTCTTTTTATAGATGAAATTCATACACTGAATGGTGCAGGAAGCGCGGATGGTGCGATAGATGCGTCAAATATTTTAAAACCTTACTTATCAAACGGCGATATTAGTATAATAGGTGCTACTACTTTTGAAGAATATAGAAAGTATATTGAATCAGATAGTGCACTTGAAAGAAGATTTCAAAAAGTTGTTGTTGATGAACCAAGCGCAAGTGAAACAATAAAAATTCTCAATTTTACGAAGAAAATATATGAAAGAAAATATTCTATTAAAATTCCAACCGAGGTAATAAATCATATAATAAAAGTTTCAGAAAGATATTTGACATATCGTAGTTTTCCTGATAAGGCTTTAGATCTTCTCGAGGATTCTGTAATAAAGTTACACATAAAGTCAGTAAAGTATAAAATGGAAAATCCTGTACTAGCTAAAAAAGATGTGAATAAAGTGGTTTCTCAAATGACTGGAATTCCATTAAAAGAAGTAGAGAAAGGTGATGCTGAAAGAGTAAACAACCTTGGTGAAAAATTAAAAAGTCAGATTGTGGGACAAAATTTTGCTATAGAAGAAATAAGTAAAATGATAAAAATTTCTAAGTCAGGACTTTTAGATCCAAATAAGCCAATTTCTTTCATTTTTTATGGCCCTACAGGTGTTGGTAAAACAGAGCTTGTAAAAGTTCTTGCAAATGAAATCTTTGGAAGCAAAGATGCTCTTATTAGATTAGATATGTCAGAGTATTCAGAACCCATTAGCATTACTAAACTTATCGGAGCAGCTCCAGGATATGTGGGTTATGATGAATCAGCTTATCTGTTAAAGGAAGTTAAAAACAAACCTTACTCGATTGTCTTATTTGATGAAATCGAAAAAGCACATCCTAGTGTTTTCAATATATTTTTGCAAATATTGGATGATGGTAGACTTACGAGTAATAATGGTGAAACTATAAACTTTAAGAATACAATTATAATAATGACATCAAATATTGGATTCTCAATTGATAAAGAAAAAGTGGTAGGTTTTAATAAAAAAGATGAAAGCGATTATGAAATTGCTAAAGCTGCTGGCATGAGAGAGCTTGAAAAGAATTTTAGACCTGAATTCTTAAATCGTATAGACTCAATAGTACTTTTTAATAAGATTGGGTTTGAAAGCAGTAAAGTAGTAGTGAAAAATCTTATCGAACTGTTGGTAAAACAGGTAAAAGACTGTGGTTACACTTTAAGATATGATGAAGAAATTATAAACTTTATTGCTGAAAAATATGCAGATGATAAATATGGTGTTCGTCCAATAAAAAGGTTTATAGAGAATGAAATCAAGTTTAAAATTTCTGAGATAATACTTACTCAAGGTGGCAACGATGGCATACGTATTTGCTTGGAAAACGAAAAAATAAATGTAAGGTCAAACCAAAATATGTTGATAAATTCAAAATAATGAAAAAGGGGAATTATTTTCCCCTTTTCTTTTGTAAAATTTTTGTGATTATTATTGAATATTAATTTTCCATGTGATATATATAATAGAAGTAGGGGGGATTAAGATGGAATTTATGAAAAAAATAACAGAAATCTCAAAAAAAGTAGGAGATGCTGCTAGTGATACTTATAATACTGTAGCAGATAAGTCAGGTAAGTTTATAGAGGATACTAAAACAAGGATGGCTATATCAGATAAAGAGGAAGAAATTGAAGACATCTACATGGACATGGGAAAGACTGTTTATGAAATGTACCTAAAAGGTGAAGATGTTGGAAAAGCTTTCACAAAAGAATCAAAGAAAATTGATAAGCTAAATTCTGATATAAAAGACATGAATACTAAGATATTATTAAATAAAGGTCTTAGAAAATGTTCAAGTTGTGAGGAAATAATTTCTAAAGATAGTACTTTCTGTGAATTCTGTGGTGAAAAACAAAAAGCTATCAAAGTAAAAAAAGATAGTACTAAAGAAGAGCCAGAAGTTGTATTAGAAAAAGTTTGCCCACAATGTGGACTTGTATGTACTGGCAAAGCAAAATTCTGTTCAAAATGTGGATATAAATTTGAAAAAAGTAAAAAGTAGAAATTTTTTTCTACTTTTTTTGTTTTTTTGTTGACAAATAACTTCAAAAGTGTTATTATAATTGAGCACTAGTAAGACAGCAAATAACAAAATATAAAAAAACTAAAAAAAAAATAAAAAAGTGTTGACATATTTTATTGTTTGTGTTATACTAAAACAAGTCATCGGTGTGGTGATTGAGTACATTGAAAAATAAACAATATAAGACGAACCAAATAATGGTTGTACATAGGGTAC
>CAJLBR010000012.1 GCA_905204915.1 uncultured Clostridium sp. | reverse complement strand
AGTATAACAATTCCGCAGACTGTAACAACCATAGGTGAAGCTTCGTTAAGATCAACGGGATTGCGTGAAATAAATATACCAGCTAAAGTAACATCTATAGGGGATTATGCTTTTTATGATTGTAAAAATTTAGCAAAAATTACTTTTGCTAAAAATGGAAAATCTTCATTAGAATCAATTGGTGAATCTGCATTTTGCAATGTACCAATTACAGAATTAAATTTTCCAGAAGGCCTTCAAACATTAGCAATGAGAGCATTTGCAAATTGTACTAGTATACAAAAAATAAAATTTCCAAGTTCTTTAGTTAGTATTAACGCAGACTCAAGTTATAGTAGACAAACATTTTATGGATGTTCAAACATAACTGAAATAGTGATAACTCAAACACAGGCAAATATGGTAATGTCATCTGTGTTACCTCATTCATATAATAAAGTTAATAAAGTAACATTTGAAGGTGAGATAACATCTTTTGGAAAAAGTATGTTAAGTAGTTTTTCAGAGATTAAAAGTATAACAATTCCACAAACTGTAACAACTATAGGTGAAGCTTCATTAAGATCAACGGGATTACGTGAGATAAGCATACCAGCTAAAGTAACATCTATAGGAAACTATGCTTTTTACGATTGTAAGAGTCTAGAAAAGGTTAATTTTGCACCAAATGGTGAATCTTTATTAGAATATATTGGTGATTCTGCATTTCATGCAGTAGCGATCACAGAATTAAATTTCCCAGAAGGACTAAAAATTTTGGATAAAAGGGCATTTGCAAATTGTACTAATCTACAAAAAGTAAATTTCTCAAGTTCTTTAGTTAATATTAACACAGACTCAAGTTATAGTAATCAAACATTTTATGGATGTTCTAATATAACTGAAATTGTGCTTACTCAAACTCAGGCAAATAAATCCATGGGGTCTGTATTTCCAGGTTCATACAATAAAATTAATAATGTAAGTTTTGAAGGTGTAATAACATCTTTTGGTAATGGAATGTTAAGCAACTTTACAGCACTTGTGAACCTAACAATTCCTCAAACTGTAACATCTTTAGGGGATTCTTGTTTAAGGGCGTCAGGACTAAAAGAAATAAGTATACCAAGTAAAGTAACATCTATAGGAAACTATGCTTTTTACGATTGTAAGAGTCTAGAAAAGGTTAATTTTGCTAAAAATGGAGAATCTTCACTAGAATATATTGGTGATTCTGCATTTCATGGGATACCAATTACAGAAATAAATTTCCCAGAAGGGTTAAAAACCTTAGATGGAAGAGCGTTTGCTAATTGTACTAATTTACAAAAAGTAAAATTTTCAAGTACATTATCTAGTATATGTACAACTTATTATTATAGTAATCAAACATTTAACGGTTGTAATAATGTAAAAGAAATAGTAATGACTCAAACACAAGCAAATATGTCTATGAATTCTGTATTTCCAAATTCTTACGATAAAATTAATAAAGTAACTTTTGAAGGGACAATAACATCTTTTGGTGAAGGAATGTTAAGTAGCTTCAAATCACTAGAGAGTTTAACAATTCCTTCAACAGTAACATCTTTAGGAAAAAACTCATTAAGAGGTACAGGTTTAAAAGAAATAACTATTCCAAGTAGTGTAAAATCTATAGGAGAATATACATTTTTAGAATGTACAAATCTTACTACAATAAATTATAGTGGTAGCGCAAGTGGAAGACCTTGGGGAGCACCAAATTTATAATCAATAGGCGATAAGAAAAGATGTACCTTAAATGGTAGCATCTTTTCTTTTTATATGTATTATAGATTTAAAAATTACATAAAAAATTCCAAAAAAGATTTGACAAATTAGCTTAATAATTATATAATAATCAGGTTGCTAAAAAAGAAGGAGGAGAAAATGGAACAAGAAGAAAATATATTAGGAAAAGAAAAAATTGTTAAATTAATAAGAAGATTTTCTATACCCTGTATAATATCTATGTTAGTAAATTCATTATATAACATAGTTGACCAAATATTTATTGGACAAAGAGTAGGATATTTAGGAAATGGTGCAACTAACGTAGTATTCCCATTAGTTATGATAGGACTTGCTTTTTCTTTAATGATGGGAGATGGAGCATCTGCATATTTAAGTTTGAAACTAGGAGAAAAGAAGAAAAAAGAAGCGCAAATTGGTGTTGGAAATGGAATTATTTTATCTACTATTATTTCAATATTATTTTGTAGTATAACACTTTTATTTTTGCCTAAACTTTTAAATTTTTTCGGATGTACTGATAATCTAAGAGAGTATGCCACAATCTATGGAGCAATAATTGCAATCGGATTTCCATTTTCTATGATTGGAACAACTCTAAATTCAATAATTAGAGCTGATGGAAGTCCAAAATATTCAATGATTAGTATGATATTAGGAGCTATACTAAATACAGTACTAGATTATCTATTTATATGTGTTTTAAATAAGGGCGTACAAGGGGCAGCTATTGCTACTGTAATAAGCCAAATAGTTACATTTATATTAAATGTGCTATATGTTAGAAGATTTAAAACAATAAAGCTTACAAAAGAATCTTTAAAATTAGATCCTAAAGTATGTTTAAAAGTAAGTACACTTGGAATAAGTAGTTTTATTACTCAAATGAGTATTGTTTGCGTTATGGCAGCAGAAAATAAATTACTTGGAAAATATGGCCTTAACAGTAAATATGGAGCAGATATTCCTATTACAGTACTTGGAATAGTTATGAAAATAAGTCAGATATTAAATAGTATAATTATTGGAATTGCAGCCGGAAGTCAACCAATTTGGGGATATAACTATGGTGCCAAAAAGTTTGGAAGGGTAAAGGAAACTTTAAAGCTTGTTTTAGGATCAAGCTTGATAATAAGTACAATAGCATTTATATTATTTCAAACAATACCAGATAAATTAATTTTAATATTTGGTAGTGGCGATGCAAATTATATGGAATTTGCATGTTTAGCGTTTAGAACATATTTATTACTTTGCATATTTAATGGAATACAAATTCCATCAGGAATATTTTTTCAAGCAATTGGTCAAAGCACAAAAAGTGCAATACTATCAATTTCAAGACAAATTGCTATACTTATACCAGCAATGATTATTTTAGGAAAATCATTTGGAATTAATGGAGTATTAGAAGCAGGACCTGTTGCAGATGGAGTAGCATTTTTACTAGCGGCTATATTTTTGATAAAAGAATTTAGAAAGCTAAAGGGTAATGAAGAAACTAAAACACTAGAAGCAGAAGATATAGAAAGCAGTAATACTGGCTCTAAAATGGTGATTACTATAGCAAGAGAATATGGATCTGGCGGAAGATATATAGGAAAGATGGTTGCTGAAAAGTTAGGAATAAAACTTTATGATAAAGAATTAATATTAAAAATAGCAGAGGATACAGGACTATCAACTGAGTATATTGAAAGTAATGAACAAAAAAGAAATGCACTAGATATCTTAAATAGTGGTTATTATTCAAGTTTAAGCAATGCAGATGAATTGTTTATAAAAGAATCTGAAATAATTAAAAAAATAGCTAGTAGAGAATCATGCGTTATTATTGGAAGATGTTCAGATTTTATACTAAAGAATAACAAAAATGTTCTAAAAGTATTTATTGAAAGTCAAATGAAAGATAAAGTAAAAAGAGCAACTAAATTTTATGGGCTAAACAAAGAAAATGCAGAAAACGAAATTAATAAAATAAACAAATTAAGAGCAAATCATTATAAATATTATACTGATCAAAATTGGAAGGAACCTTCTAATTATGATATTTGTATTAATAGTGATTCTATAGGAATAGAAAATGCTGCTAATTTGATATGCGATTTATCAAATAAAAAACTCAATTGATGGAACTTTTTTTTAAATGGCAAAAAATATAAAATACAAATAAAATTTATTAAAATATGGGTAGAATATATTACCCATATTTTTCTTTACTTCTTTTAATTTAAATGGTATAATTTATAAAAAAGGATGGTGCTTATATGTTTAAAACAGGTTTTATAACAGTAGTAGGAAAACCTAATGCTGGAAAATCTACTTTGGTTAATAAATTAGTTGGCTATAAAGTTGCTATTACTACACCAAAGCCACAGACAACTAGATTTAATATAAAAGGAATTATAACTGATGAAGATAGTCAAATGATATTTATTGATACTCCAGGAATTCATATACCACACGATAAGTTAGGAAAATACATGATGAAAGGCGTTGAATCAGCAATAAAGAGTATAGATTGCATAATCTATTTGGTAGATGGTTCAAGACCTAAAATCGATGAAGCAAGTGAGAACATAATAAAAAATATAGTTCAAACAAAAACACCAGTTATATTAGCTATAAATAAAATAGATAAAATAAAAAAAGAGTATTTGTTAAAAATAATAGCAGAATATGATTCATATATTAAAAGTATAGGAGCTTCTTTTAGTGATGTAGTTCCAATATCAGTTTATAAAGAAGATGGAATTGATGAACTTTTAAAATGCATAAAGAATTATTTGCCAGAAGGTGAAAAAATATATTCAGAAGATGATATTACTGATATTACAGAACGTGAGATAGTAGAAGAAATTATTAGAGAAAAAGCTTTAAATAATTTAGATGAAGAAGTGCCTCACGGTATAAAAGTTGAAGTAGAAAAATTTAAAAAAAGAAAAACTAGAAATAAAGAACCAATATATGACATAGAAGTTAATATAATATGTGAGAAAGATTCTCATAAAGGTATAATAATTGGAAAAGATGGCTCTATGTTAAAGAAAATTGGTGCTCAATCAAGACATGATATTGAAGATATGATGCAAGATAAAGTTAATCTTAAATTGTGGGTAAAAGTAAGACGCAATTGGCAAGATGATGAAAACTATTTAAAAAACATAAAAGACAAAATATAATTTAATCTGTTAAAGTTTGACAAAATTAGTAGTATATGTATTTTAATAGTACATAAGATATTAGTAGGTGATAGATATGTATGAAAAAATAGCATGGAATAATTTTTGTAAAACAGGAAATATAGAAAGCTTTATGGAATATAGAAAATTAATGGGACTTAGTTCAAATGATGAGATATTAGATGAAATAGAAAATATAGAAAACATAGGTGATATTTTAAGTGGATTTAATAAAGGTCAAGGGGATAGTAATAAGGGAAACAACTTATAAAGATAATGATAAAATAATAACTTTGCTTACAGATAAATTGGGGAAGATTTCCTGTATGGCAAAGGGGGCAAAGAAAAACAATAGCCCTATACTTGCAAATTGCCAGTATTTAGTATATAGTGAATTTGTGCTATATAAGTCAAAGAATTTTTATATGGTAAATTCTGCTTCAATCATAAATATGTTTTATAAGTTTAGAGTAAATTTTGATAAAATGGAGTGTGCTTTTGAACTTACGAGAATTATTAATCTTATTACAGATGAAAATGAGGATACAGAAAGTGTACTAAAGTTGTTTCTAAATACAATATATGTTTTAGAAAATGATATAAAAAATGATAAAATGGTAATTCCAACATTTAAAATAAAACTATTTGCAATTTTAGGTTTTTCTCCTAATATTGCTAAATGTTCGCAATGTGGACAAGTATTAATAAAAAACGATGAAAATTTAGATTTTGTATATTATGATTACGTAAGCAATGTATTTTTGTGTAATAATTGTATACAAAATAAGGATTTAAGAAGATACATTAAAATCAGTGGATCTACAGCAATTGCAATAAAATATATTATAGTTTCTGATATTAAAAAAGTATTTAATTTTGAGCTGAAAGATTATCAGGATTTAAATAACTTTGCATTAGTGTACACTGATACAATGATAAATGGTTTATAAATTAAGGGGGAAATATGAAAAATAAAAAGGCTATTATAATTATAGCAGTGGTTACACTTGCTATAGTGGCGGTTTTAGCAATTTCTATGTTTGTCGGAAGAAAGATTTCTACTAAAAAAGAAATCAATGCAGATGCAAAAGAAATGCAACCAAATAATTTAGAAATTCCTAAAGAAAATAAAGGAAATTTAGATGAAAATAAAGAGAGTGTAGAATATACCAAAATAGTTACAAACAGTAAAATTGGTGTAGAATTACAAGATTTAATTAAAATTTCAAATCTTTATTCTGATAGCTATTACAAAGAATTAGATGCAAATATGCAAATTACTGATGATGCTAAAAGAATCTTTACTTATTCAAGAATTGTTACAAGTGAAGACTATAGTAAGTACATTAGATATTCAGAGAACTACGTTGGTAGCTATATTACAAAAAAAGATTTCGATAAAGTTTCTAAAGAATTATTTGGAAATGATACTAATTTAGCAGGAAAAGATATAGTTTCACAAGGAGATTATGATACTGAGAGCAGTAACTATATAGTTTCTCCAATGGGACTTTGTGGAAATGACGTAAAAATTACTTTGGACGTGCCTTATAAAATGTTAGAGTATGATGATAGAATAGAAGTGTATGTATATAGACTATATGTGACCCAAAATGCAAGTAGCAATCAGGAAAATGCAGAATCTACTGTAGATAATGTTTACTCTGATTATGATAGACAAAAATTAGTAATTTCATTTAAGGATGATACTTTACAAGATGAAGCTACTCAAACTTATAATATGTTAGAAAAAATAGAAGAGAAAAATATTGATACTACTTCTTTTAAAAAAGGAATGTATATAATAAAAGGTATAGGAAGTAGTAGATATATAGATAGTTATAAAGAAATGTAGGTGTTAGTATAATGGTAGAACTTAGTTCAGAATTTAAAATGTTTTTAGGAAGAGGAATGTATACAGAATGTTCCAAAATAGTTTTAATTAAAATAAAACAAATACTACTTTCTAAAATTAATAAAAAAGATAAGACATATTATTCAGATAGTTTTTCTGAGATACTTGGAGAATATTTAAAACATTTTCCAGGCGACAAAAGTATTTTAGAAGAAGCATTAAGTTTGCAAGAAGAAAAAGAGGATGATGATCAAGTCGAAAGACTAAGTAAATTAATGCAAATACAAGCAGAATTAGAAGAAAGTTAGATTATGAAAGAAAAGATATATAAATTAAATTTTGAAGAAATATTAAAAACTATAATAGATATACTTTTATGTATGTCTCTTATAGTTTTATCTATAAAAAAAGGTGGATTTTATAAAGAGGATATTTTATTTATAGCATTATGTATAACAGGCCTTGGTTTAATTTTTTTATTTTATAAATTTATTATAAAAAAAGGTACAATGTTAAAAAAAATAGAAATGGTAGATGTAGCTATAATTACGCTATTTTTATCCTATACATTTTCTATAATATTTAACAATTATACCAATCTTAATGATGCTATCTTTGAGTTAATGCGATATGTTTTGCTAATTGTTGTTTATTTTATAGTTAAAAATTCAGACAATAAAATATTTTTTAAAATCAGTATAATTTCTGTAGCCTTAATTCAAAGCATAATTGGAATTGATGGAATGTTTTCAAGAAGTGCTTCTAATGTACTAGGTTTATTTGGTTCTGGCTTTTTACAAAAGGATTATGATAGACTTTCTGGAACAATTCAGTATGCTAATGTTACGGCAATATTAATTTTTATTGCAATATTTTTAATTATAGATTTTATACAAAAGTTAGTTTATGAAGAAAAAAGTAGTAGCAATAAAAAAAACAGTAAAATTATAATATTGTCTAGCATGGAAGTATTCTTACTAACTTCACTTATTTTAACAAAATCAAGAATGGTACTATTTTTAACAGTTCTGATGTTTATAATAAAAGTATTTAAAGATAAGAAAAAAGCTTTAAATATGATTATAATTTTTAATTTAATTTATGCAATTGTTATGGCAACAATTACTCAAAATATATCATATGTTAGCTCTTTTAAAATTTTAATAATATATTTAATTTTTATTGCAATTTATTTAATTTTAAATCATTTTCTTTATACTTTTTATTTAAGGCATAAAGAAAAATTTATAAAATGTTTTAAGACTAAAGGAAAGTATATTATAGCTAGTACAATTATTTTAATTTTAGGATATTTTGTACTTGCATTTTCTATTACAACTTCAATAAAAATTAGCTATAAAGAATCATTTGATAATAAGCATGTGGTTGAATTATATAACATTAAAGAAAAAAATAATACTGTTGAAATATTAACTAATAATTTAAGTGATGATGCCAATTTTGATATTAAAGTATATGAGGTATTAAAAAATGGAGATGCTACCACTATCTATGAAGCAAATAGTTATACTAGTAGTACTGGTAAGTATTTGTTTGAATATAACTTAGAAAAAGATAATTTTAGAGATATAAGATTTGAATTTACTGTAAATAGTGGAAGTTTTGAAATAGATAATATAAAAATTAATAATAAAAATAGTACTATAAATTATTTATTGATTCCTCGTGATTTAGTATCAAGAATTCAAGATATATTACATGGCTCTAGTACAATAAACGATAGAGTTGAGTATAATAAAGATGTAATAAAAATAATTAAAAATTCTTATAAAAATATATTATTTGGAGTTGGAGGAGAAGGGTTTAGAAATCTATATGAGACAGTACAAACTTATTCTTACTATTCTACTGAGGCACATAATTCATACCTTCAAATTTTTGTTGAATCCGGTATTTTAGGATTTGCTTCAATTGTATATTTAGTATTTGCTAATTTAAAAAATAGCAAGAAAGCAGGTAGCAATATATATTTAGCTTTTTTAGGTTTATGCATTCATATGGTATTTGACTTAGATTTCTCATACCTTTTAGTTATACTGGTATTTGGCGTGATAATTGCTATAATGAATGAAAGTAACTTAGAGAATGAAAGTGTGGCAATAAAAAAAGAAATTTATTGTGTATTTATTACTTTAATTTTTACTGTTTCTTTTATACTTTTGGTATTTGCAAATATTTCAAACTTTAAGTATAACCAAATAACTTCAAAATGTTCAAGTAGTATAGAACAAAATGCAAATGATATGACTAATTTAGAAAAAATAGTTGAATTAGATTTTAGTGATATTACATATAGAAAAAAATTAAATGCAGAGTATTTTAATTATTTAAGCAATTTAGAAGAAGAGCTAAAGGTTTTTAACATAGAGGAAAGTGTAAAACAAAGTATTGAGCAAGAAATAGAAAGTACTGTGAAATTAATAAAGGAAAATACAGATAAAATTTATGATTATGATAAATATAATAAAGTTACTTTAAAATACGTAAATGAAGTATATTTTAAATATATGGAATACTTTACAAAAGTATATTATAGTGATAATTATGAATTAGGTAAAAAAGAGTATACTAAATTTATGCAAAACAATGTAGAATATATTAAAAATAATTTAAAATTAGAAATAAAGTATAAAGACATTCTAAATGAAATGACTAAAGATATGGATATAATACAAAGAAATGCAAATTAAAAATATTGATTATACACAAAATCTATGATATAACATTACTACTTATAAAAAGCGGTAATTCCAGCCATGAGTTGGAAATTGAAAAAATCTGAAATATAAAATGTATTTCGGATTTTTTTCGTTATATTGTATAACAGTAATAAATTAGCGAATAATATAAAAAAACAAAAGTAGAGTTAAAATCTTTTTAATTTATATATTGTTGTCACAAAAACTTGTTTTTTAAAAATATTTATGTTATAATATCAAAGTAAATTAACTTGAAGTAGGAGGAATAGATTATGGGATGGATAGATATGACAGTTGCAATTTTAACAATCGTAGTAGGAATTATACTTACAATTGTTGTAATGCTTCAAAGCAGCAAAAGTTCACAATCATCTGTAACTGGTGCAAATACTTTTTATGGTTCAAATAAAGGAAAAACTTTAGATGGCGTATTATCTAAATATACAGTTGTTTTAGCATTAGTATTTATTGTTTTATGTTTTGTAACAACTATATGCATTATGCATTAATTTGGAGATAATATATGTCTATGATTAATAAAAACGATAAAAATTATACAAAAAGAAAGGAAGTTGTTGCTTCCTTTTTTTCAGATAAGGAATATGAAAATAACATGACTCTAAAACAGTCAGCTACGATTTTATGTGTTCCAAAACAAGAAATGGAAATGTTTAAAAATATAATTGATGAATTAGTAGAGGACGGAGTTATATTTTTTAATAAGAATAAAAAAATTGTAAAAACTGAAGATTTAGGGTATATAAAAGGTTTATTTGAACAGAAATCAAAAAGATTCGGAATTGTTACAGATGTAAATAAAAATGAATATTACATAGCTGACAAGGATATTAATTTTGCAATGGATGGCGATGAGGTACTAGTAAGCATTATATCAAATAGTAATTCTAAAGATAAACGTACTGAAGCTAAAATTGAAAAAATAATAAAAAGATCAAATAAGAAAGTGTCAGGAATTTTTACAAATAATAAGAGCTTTGGATTTGTAGAACCATTAGATGGCAAAGGATTAGATATATTTATTCCTAAAAAGTATATAAAAAATGTTAAAGATGGTGATGTTGTCGAAGTTGAAATTATTAAGTATGCAACTAAAGACAGTAAACCAGAAGGAAAAATAGTTAAAAAAATAGGAAATCCTAAAAATGATGAACTAGTATATGTTAAGGCTTTATATAAATCTTATGCACTTGATAAACAAAAAGACTTTAATGAATTAGTATTAAAAGAAATAGAAAAAATTCCGGATGAAGTATTAGCTTCAGAGGAAATTGGAAGAGTTGATAGAACAGATGTAAAAGCTGTTACAATAGATTCTGAAGATGCTAAAGATTTAGATGATGCATGTTTTGTAAAGAAAATTCCAAATGGAAATTACGTCTTGTCAGTTTTTATTGCTGATGTAAGCCATTATGTAAAAGATGGTACTAATTTAGATAAGGAAGCTGTTGCTAGAGGAACTAGTGTATATATTCCAGGAACAGTAATTCCAATGCTTCCAAAAAAGCTTTCTAATGGTATTTGTAGTCTTAATGCTGGAGTAAAAAGATTAGCACTAGGTGTAGATATTGTAATAGATAGTAACGGAAAAGTAGAAAACAGTGAAGTATATAAAGCGGTTATAAAAGTTGCAAAGAAAATGTCTTATGAAAAAGTATATAAGGTATTAAAAAGATCTGATGAGCAGGTATTAGAAGAATATAAAGAATTTATAGATGACATTGATACTATGAGTGAACTTGCAAAAATTCTTTATAAAAAAAGAAAAAAAGAGGGAAGTATAGACTTTGACATTCCAGAAACTAAAGTGTATTTAAATGAAGATGGAAATGTTGAAGACATAAAACCGTACCCAATAAATGAAGCAAATAAAATAATAGAGGAATTTATGCTTGTTACAAATATGGTAATTGCTGAAAAATTTTTCTTTTTGGAAATGCCATTTATATATAGAATTCATGAAAAACCAGACGAGGAAAGATTAAGAGAATTCAATGAAATATTAAATAATTATAATAGATCAATTAAATCAGTAAAGAATATCCATCCAAAAGTTTTAGCTGATATAGTTGACTCTATAGAAGATGAACAAGAAAAAGAGACGATTTCAAACTTAATGTTAAGAACATTAAAAATTGCAAAATATAGCAATGAATGTCTTGGACATTTTGGTCTTGCTGCAAGATATTATACGCACTTTACATCACCAATTAGAAGATATCCAGATTTATTCATACATAGAGTAATTTCTGAATATCTGGACAATAAAGGGTATATAGATGAAAACCGTATTGCAAAATTTGAAAAACAAGCTTATAGATATTCTTACAGTTCTTCTGATGCAGAAAAATTAGCAACAAAAATAGAAAGAGATTTTGTTAATTTATATGAAGCTATGTTTATGAAAAAACATATAAATGAAGAATTTGAAAATGTAACAATTGCTTCAGTTACATCATTTGGGATATTTGTAAGACTTCCTAATACTATAGAAGGATTTGTATCATTTGATAGTTTACCGGGAAATGATTATTATATTTATGATGATAAGAAAAAGATGTTAATAGGAAGAAATTCATCTAAAACTTTTAAAGTTGGTGATAAAGTTACAGTAAAACTTATAAGAGCTGACGCTGCATCTAAACAAATAGACTTTAAAATATTGTAGGGGGAATATATGAAAGGTGACAAAAAGAATTCTAAAAGTAAGAAAAAAACAGAAGTAAAAGAAGAAGTTAAAAATAAAGTTGATACAAAAAGCCAAAATAAAGTTGTTCAATTTTTAAATGAATATTGGCAATTTTACAAAGAAAATTTAAGAAAAAAACACATAATACTATATATAATTGGACTGGTTATATTTTTTGCGTTTGTTGTTAACTTATTAAATAGTTATGATCCAGCAAACGAAGTTGCAAGGGATATTTCAAGTAGTGAAACTAGTGTAAATATGTTAAAAATTATATTTAAAGAAAAATTACCACTTACTCTAGTTATAGTATTTGCAGGCTTTACGCCATTTGTTTATGTACCAACTTTAGGATTTATCACAGCATACATATTTGCTAATAAATTAGTAGAAGCTTTTGCTATGGGAAATAATGTTGTTATTGTTGCACTTGGAATAATAATACAGCTTTTTGGGCTTGGAATGGCTATAGCTGCAGGATATTATTACTGCTCTCTTTCTAGTAAAAGGTTTAGATACAATCAATCTAAGGGATATTCAATGGATGATGTAAAGAAGAACTTTTACAGTGCTACAAAAAAGAATGAAAAATTAGATAAACTTAATAAAAAAATGGAAGAGAAAGCGAAACAAAAAGAAAAATTAAATGTTAAAGTTCCTTATAGAATGCTTTTAGAATCTGCTTTGTTTGCCTTTATAATAGTATTAATCGGAACACTTATTACACAAGGAGTATAAAAATATGAGAATTAGAAATAATCCAAATGCTAAAGAAGAAATAGAAAATTTTGATAGATATTTAGGTTCTAAAGAGGATTTAGAAAATGTTTTAAAGAAAAGTGATAAAAAAATTTGTCTTGAAATTGGTATGGGAAAGGGAGATTTTATCACTAACATGGCATTAAATAACAAAGATTCAATATTTATTGGTGTTGAACTTTGTATGCCAGTACTTGCTTTAGCAATAAAAAAGTTAGGAAGATTTGAGAAAGAAAAAGGCGTTAAAATAGATAATTTATATTTAATGTCTTTTGACGCGTCAAATATAGATGAAATGTTTTCTAACTTTAAAATTGATAAACTATATCTTAATTTTAGTGATCCATGGCCTAAGAAAAAACATGCAAAAAGAAGACTTACTTATAAAACTTTTTTAGAAAAGTATGATAAAATAATGAAAGATGATACTATTGTTGAATTTAAAACTGACAATAGAAAATTATTTGAATTTAGTCTTGCAAGTATTGCAAATTATGGATTTGAATTTTTAGAGGTATATTTGGATTTACATAGTGAAGATATACCAAATGTTGTTACTGAATATGAAGAAAAATTTTCAAAATTTGGCCCTATATATAAGCTTGTATTTAAAAGAAAAGTATAAAAAAACAATTTTTTTTGAATTTTTTTACTAAAATATACATAAAATATTGACAAAAGCAAAATTATATATTAAAATATATGGCAGACGGAAAATGGTGGATATAGCTCAGTTGGTTAGAGCGCCAGTTTGTGGCACTGGAGGTCATGGGTTCGACCCCCATTATCCACCCCACCATATATTTCAAGCATTGGGGTATAGCCAAGCGGTAAGGCACCAGACTTTGACTCTGGCATTTCGTTGGTTCGAATCCAGCTACCCCAGCCAATTAAGTAAAAGAAGTTTAGATTGAAAAGTCTAAGCTTCTTTTTTAGGTTAAAAACTTGCTCATTTTGTAAATTTTACATTTGCTTCTCATATAATATAGTAACCAAAGAAAGAGGTGAATTTGTTGGAACTATCAACTATAATCACTATGGTTACTATAGTAGTAACTTTTATATGTGGAATAATTGCCAAAAAATCGGAAAAAATTAATAATAAACTAATACCAATTCAAAATTTATTAATTGGTATAATATCAGCCGTAATTTATTATATTATAACAAAAGATTTTAATCTTACTATAGCGGCAGTTGGACTTGGAACTGGTGGTGCGTATGATATATTCAATAATTTAAGTAAATTATTGGAAGAGAGTAAAAAATGATTATTTTATTGTAGAGTTTTATATAAATTTTCATATAATATAGTGACCAAAGAAATGAGGTGAAATCTTTGGAAATATCAACTATAATCACTTTGGTTACTATAGTAGTGACTTTTGTATGTGGATTAGTCGCAAAAAGAGTAGACAAGTTTAATGATAAATTAATACCAATACAAAATTTGCTAATCGGGATAATTTCTGCAATAATATACTATTTAATATCGAAAGATTTCGATGTTAAAATTCTTATTACTAGTCTTGGAACTGGTGGGGCATATGATATATTTAGTAACTTATCAAAATTAATAAAATAAAAAGCAAAGGTATATAGGTTTTTGTCTTATATGCCTTATTTTTTGCTTAAGTATATTTTATAAAAATACGTACAAAAATACGTTAAAAGTATTGAAAAAAGTTTTCATTTAGTATATCATAATTTGTATATGTGGAGGTTTTATATGAAACAGTTAGTTGACAATAAAATGAAGAATAGAGGAATTTCTCTTATAGTGTTAGTAATAACTATTATAGTAGCTGTTATTTTAATTTCGGCTGTTTTGCTAAGTTTAGATAAAAATGATCCAAGAAAAGGTGCATCAGAGAATGTATTTAAGTCTGATTTTAGAACGTTACAAGAGGAACTGGCAATGAAAAAAACAGAAATGAAACAAGAGGATAACAAAGCTAATATTAATGTTAACGTTTCATATGACAATGAGGAAGAATTAAAAAAATGGATTAACTCTATTGATAAAAGTATACTAAATGGTATAGTTGAAATATGTAATGGAGATTTAGTCTTTATTGATAAAGGAATGTCTGATGAAGAAAAAATATGGGCTAAAGAAATTGCTGCAGTCGTAGATTCATGTGATGATTACTCACCAAAAAGAGGTGGCTTTTATTTTAAAGGATCTATTGGATCACAAGAAATTGAAAGTTACACATGGACAAATCAAGATGTAAGTATTAGAGTTGATGATACTAATGCTCAAGATTTAAAGGCAAAGTATAATAATTATATTTATAGCATTGATTCATCTGACTATATGAATTATACTTCAGCATTTACTATTTCTACTGCTTCTAATACTACAAGAATAGCAAAAATAAAGGGAGTTGCAAAATCATCTAGCGATTCTACTTTAGAACCTATAGATTTTGTAGAAGATTATGTTGTAAAAATAGATAAAATAGCTCCAACAGCACCCAATATAATAACTGGTAAAATTGGTAGTGAAATACAAATTACATTGTCAGGAGCTCAAGATGCTGATTCTGGAATTAATAGTGTTTATTATAGTACAGATTATGGCGCTAGCTGGAAAAAGTACGATGCAGCTATAATGATTGAAGATAATGTAAAAGAAGTGTGGTCAAAGGCAAGAGATAATGCCGGAAATGAAACACCATCTGGAAAATATGGAAAAGTAATTGTTAGAACTGATACAGCCGTTGATGTTAGAGTAACATCTCCGGATACTAATATATATAAAGCAGGTTCTATAATAAATATTGAAGCTATATTTACAGGTCAAAAACCACTTGCTGCTCCAACATTAAATATTAACTTTGGTAATGGTACAACAAGAACTGCTACAGCCGTTAATTCATCATCAAATAAAATAGTTTATAATTATACTATCCAAGATGGAGATAATGGAAGTTTAGCAATTGTAAATAATAGATATTATGACAGGGATGTTGTTCTAGGCGGAAATAGAATAACAGCTGATACAATAAAACCTGAGCTATCATTTGTGACAGGAAAGTATAACGGTAATAGCCAAAATGCTGTTGTTACTGATACAAATGATAAAGTAACTATAGAATTCAAAGCTACTGATTTAAATATAAATACATCATATTTAAAAGCAGAAGATATAACTTTAATGTTAAATGGAAATGAAGTAAATACACTTCAAAAAACATTAACTACTAGTACTTCTGGAAATACTATAAACTTTATTTTAACTTTAACAGGATTTACAAGTGAATCAGGAAAAGTTTCAATAAAAGTTCCAGAAAGAAAAATAAATGATAAAGCGCTTACAGATTATAACTGGAACGATGAAAAAACAATAGAAACTAATTACACAATAGAAACAAAAATAGATAAAGAAAATCCTAAAGTAACATCCGTTGAAATGACTAGTAACAATACTACAGGTGGAGAAAAATTTGCTAAAAACTCAGATGTTATAAAATTAAAAGTAAAATTTAGTGAAAATTTAGGAACTGTTCCAACAATATTAATTGCAGGAAGAGAAACAACACTTGTAAGTAGTGCAACAGGAGCTTCTGAATATACAGCAACTATGACAATTCCTAGCGGAGAAACAAATTTAGAAGAAGGTTATTTAGGATATACAATATCAGGATATAAAGATTTAACTGGAAATTTAGGAGATACTGTAACTAAAAATACAGTAACTTCTAAACCAGTTAATATTAATGACACAGTTTTATATGATAGAACAAATCCGACTGCAGATGCTTCATTTAATTATTATTATAAGAGTGGTGGAGTAATTAACGATGTAAGTAATACTAATGGATATGCTTATAGAGTAACACTTAAAGAATTTAATATATCTGATGCATTGAGCGGAATAAATTCAAAACAATATCAATGGTCAACTGGAACTTCAACACCAACAGGAAATTGGACAAATATTGTTGGTAATCAAATTCCAGAACAAACAACAACTGGAACATATTATTTACATATAAAAGTAGTAGATAATTCAGGTAATACATTTACAACATATAAAGAAGTAAAAATTGATAGAACTGCACCAGTTATTCCAGATATTGTGGTTGTAAGTGGAACATATTCTCAAAATTGGTACACAAGTGATGTAAAGGTAGGATTTAAAGATAGTGCTTCACCAAGTGATCATCATTCAGGAGTTTCAAGTGTAAACTGGAGTCCATCAGATCTTACTTTACAACAAACTGGTAAAGCTTCTGTAACTGTAGTTGATAACGTAGGAAATATGTCATCTAAATCAAGTGAAACAATTATGATAGATCCAAGTAATCCAAAGTTAAATGTAGCTGTTTATAAAGTTACAAGTGGTTCAACCTTAACACAAATTATGGCAGGAGATAGCCCTAGTTATACATATCCATATTGGGTTAATACTGATATAAGAGTTAAAGTAAACGTTGAAGGTTTAGGTGAGGGCGTTAGTATAAGCAGCATGAAATATCAAATGAATTCATCAGGTAATTACTCGTCGTATGGAAATTATAATAATGCAATTGATTTGAATGCTTCTGCAAGTTCTTGGGAACAAGATATAAAAGATGGTGGTAAAAGAAAGATAAAATTTATTGCGACAACCACTTCAGGAAAAACCTTGGAAACAGAAGTATTTGTTGATATAGATAAACAAGAACCAACTATATCATTTACTCTTACTATGTTAAGTAAAAGTGGAAGTTACTTAGGAAGTTCAGGTTGGGGATATTATGGTAAAATTAGTACAACTATTTCTGAAGCTCAAAGTGGAGTAAAATCAGTTCAATATAGTTGGACATCTTCAGCTTCAATTCCTTCAAGTGGATGGACAACGGCAACTCCTAAATCAAATGGAGGACTTACTGGAGTTTATACTATAGATGCTGGTGAAAAAACAACAACTGGGACTTATTATCTACATGTAAAAGTAACGGATAATGCTGGAAATGTAAAAAATGAGTACAAACAAGTTAAAATAGATAGAACAAGTCCAACAGCTTCACTTAGTGTAACATATAAAAATAAGAGTAAAGATGTAATTGATACTAGCAAAACTAATGGTTATTGTTATAGTGCAGAATATTCTGCATCTAAAAGTGACAGTCATAGTGGAGTATCAAAAATACAATATAAATTAAACGATGGCTCTTGGTCAAATACTGCACCAACAGTTCCAACTACTACTGGAAAAAATACGTTATATGTTAAAGCAGTTGATAATGTTGGAAACGAATCTGCAGTAGTAAGTAAAGCTATTAATATTGATAGAAAAGCACCTAACTTTAGTTTTTCATGGACTAAATCAGTTTCCAAATCAACTAGAACGATTACATTGTCAGGAATAGGAGATAAACATAGTGGAGTAAATACTCAAAAATATGAATATTACTTGGCTTCAAATGTAAAAACAGAAAATAATAAGGGATTAAGAAAAGTAGGGCTTAGTAATTCAAGTTATAAAAAATTAGCAACTACTAGTAAAACGTCATACGCTTATTCTATGACAAAAGGAAAATTATATTCTGTTAAAATAAGAGTTTATGATAAGGTAGGAAATTATCAAGAATATAATGGAATAAATCAAGATAAATTAAACTTTTATGGACCTTGTAGTCATAAATTTGGTACTTATAAAGATCAGTATAGCGGTAACTGGAAAGTTGAAAAATATTACTTTACAGAAAGATGGAAATGTAGTGCAGATGGAACTTACCATTCAGCGGGATATGATAAATATGGTATTTATAGAGTATGTGTTAATTGTAATGTACCAGCAGCTTATTTAAGATGGATAGGAAATGAAACAATTGATTACACTATGTGGCATCCGACTTATGTAAACGGGTACAATATAGATACTAAATCTTATAACAGTAGTAAATAATGGGAGAAAAATGTATGAATATAAATTTTAATATGCAAGAAAATGATAAAAATTCTTTAATTGATTGTATAAAACTAGCTTTTGAAGAGAAACCTAAAAAAGTATATTTATTAGCAGGCACTTTAAAAGAAGAGGGATTTAAATTAATTGAAGAAGAAATGATTGATTCAACAGCAAAGTTTGTCTTTGCTGTTGGAATCGACAAAAAACATACTTTAAGAAGTATGTTAGAAACAATGTTACAATATACTAAGGATGTATATGTATATTCAAATAACCAAAATATTGAATATAAGAGTAATATTATAGCATTTGAGTATACAAATAAAGCAGTAATGTATAATTCAGCTTCAGATATTACTGAAAGCGATTTGAAGGATAATATTGTAATATATTCAAAGATTGAATATGACCTTAATAAGGCAGAAGATAAAGATTCTTTCAAGGATTTTACAAAAAATATTGTTTCTAAATTATCAAAAGAAAAATTTGAAAAAATAACAAAAACAAAAATAGATGAGTTAGTAGACAGTAAAGAAATTTTTTCTACTAAACAATATAATCATTCTGTAAAAAGTATATCTGAATTACTTGGAAAATCAAAAGAAACTGCAAATGATAAAAATGAAGCTAAGGAAGAAAAAATTGAAATTCCAAAATTTGATTTATCAGATGGCGATATAGACATAGATTTTGATTTTTCTGGTTTGGAAATACCAGAAGGTAAAAAAGAAGAAAATAAAAGCTCTGAAAAAGAAGAGAGCTCTAAAGAAAAAATAATTGTGGATGAAGAAAGTCTTAGTTCACAAGAAGATGATGATTTAAAGTTTTTAGATAGCATAACTGATAAACTAGATGAAGAAAATAGCTTTATAGATAAAGATAATGAACTATATGATGAAACTTTAGAAGACAGTGAGTTTGATGAAAATAATACACTTGATATAGAAGATTTATTATTTTCTAAAGCAGATGTAAAATTAGATATAGATAAGGATACAAAAAAAGAAAATAAAAAAGAAGAAAAAAGTGAAGAATCAAATGAATTTGACGATGAAAGTGAATTAGTTCAAGTGAAAAAAGTAAATTTAAATAATGTATCTAATTTAATATTTGAATTACCATCTAAACCATTAAAAGGACAAGATGTAACTAACTTAAAAATTCCTAATTACGTAAAACAAATGATTCCAGAATTTTTTGGATTAAATGAAGATAGTAAAAATGTGGAAATTGATGGAATTAACTATAAAGTAAGAGATATAAGTATTGAGATAATAGACGCAAAGACAAATCAAAAGTATACTGATAGAGAAGCAAAGCTTATGCAAAAACAAGGACAAACTTATATAACATTTACAACAAATAAATTACAAGAAATAAATTATGACGAAAATGATATTGCAAGAATAATTAAATTGTCTGATAATGTATATCATATAGAAATAATTTCTAAGGACTTACAAGAGTATAAATTATGGTCAAAGATTTGTAATCAAAAATTTAAATCTAGTACTAGAAAATATGGAATGATGTAAAAAAGTACCCCCGCACTTTAGTGCGAGGGTATGTTTTTTATTCGTAGAAGCTTATCTTGGTTGTTGTTTTATAATTGTTGATCCCATTTTCAGGGAAGTTCCAAGTAAGTTCCACTTTGATTTCTCCAGCGGTGAAAGAATAAATGCGGAAAAGATTTCCTGCGTTATCAGGGTAAAATTCAGGATTACCAGAAATCACTGTTACTTTATAATCAGTAATTCTTGCTCCGGTATTGTTTAAATCCTTTATAATGCAGTTGTCATATGTTTCTACACTTGCTTCTTCATCACATCTAGGGTAAACCTTTGCGGGTTCTGGAGCCTGAGTTGTAGTTGTTGTTGGCTTTGGAGCCGGTTTCTTTGTAGTAGTTGTTGGACGAGTTTCAGGTTTCTTTGTGGTTGTCGTAGGTGTAGGTCTTGGTGCCTCCGTATAGGTTGGCTGCGGCTGTGGCTCAGGATCCGGTGAGTAATTGGTTGTAGTCCAATTGTTATTGTTTTCCCGAGTCGTTGTTGTTGCACTGCTGCTCTTAGAAGTAGTAGTGGTGGTTGTGGATGACTTCTTTGTTGTAGTCGATGTCTTCGAAGTTGTGGTTGTGTTGCTTGGAGTAGTGCTTGAGCCGGAAGTTGTGGTTAATACAACCTCATCAGTTTCAACCGTAGTTGTAACGTTCCCAAGAGTTGTAGTAGCAACAGTTGCGTCACCATCAATGGGTTCTTCGTCGACCTGACCGCAAGAAGCAAAGGTTGTCATCATCATAGCAAGAGCCATGATAGCGGATAAAATCTTTATTTTTTTCATATAAATCCTCCTCAAGAATTCTCTAGGAATATTAATAACGTATAAGATTAGTATACCATGATTTGCAAATTTTGTCAAGTTATGTAAAATTGTTGGATTATATGGTTTCTTAGTAGTTATTATTCAAAAAAAGCTTGATAAATAAGGATTTTTGTAATATAATTTTGTTGTATTTAAGGGAGAATAATATGCAATTAAAAAAGTTAGAATTACAAGGATTTAAGTCTTTTGCGGATAAAACAGAAATTGAATTTTTAGATGGAGTTACCACTATTGTGGGACCAAATGGAAGTGGTAAATCTAATATATCTGATTCTTTAAGATGGGTTTTAGGTGAACAAAGTACAAAATCTCTTCGTGGATCTAAAATGGAAGATGTAATTTTTGCTGGGACACAAGCAAGAAAGAAACAAGGATTTGCTGAAGTATCAATGACACTTGATAATTCAGATATGAGTTTACCAATAGATTTTAAAGAAGTTGTAATTACTCGTAGAATATATAGAACAGGCGAAAGTAATTATCTTATAAATGGTAGTGAATGTAGACTTAAAGATATACAAGAATTATTTATGGATACAGGTGTTGGTAAAGATGGTTACAGCATAATTAGTCAGGGAAAAATAGATGAGATTCTTTCAAGTAAATCAGAAGAAAGACGTCATATATTTGAAGAAGCAGCCGGAATTGTAAAATATAGAACAAGAAAAGAAGAAGCAACAAAAAAATTAGAAAATACAAATGTTACATTAGATAGAGTAAACGATATATTAGTAGAAATAGAAAATGTAATAGGACCTTTAGAGAAAAAAGCTGAAACAGCCAAAAAATACTTATCTTTGAGAGATGAATTAAAATCATATGATGTTCATTTATTTATAAAATTACTAGATGATAATAATAAGAATTTAGCAGAACTTGATAATATCATTTCAGATATTAATAAATCTATTGAAAATTGTGAAAGTAGTGGCAAGGATTTTGAAAATAAGAAAAATGAATTAAAAGAAAGAATAGGGGAAATTACTCTAAAAATTGAAGAAACACAAGCAAAATTCTTTGAAACTCAAAACGAAACAGAAAAAATTAATTCTAAAATTAAGGTATTTGAAGCACAAATAGAATATTCAAACGATAATATCAAAAGATTAGAGTTAGAGGTAAAAGAAGATAAGGAAAAAATTGAAATACTAAAAGAAGAAATAAATACAAAATTAAAAAAAAGAAACTCTATGGCTGAAAATAAAAAGAGATTTGAAGAAGAACTTGCTGAAAAAGAAGAAGAATTAAATAAATTAACTCAAAATATGGATGAAAAAGAACTTGAAATAGAATCCATAAAAAAAGATATAGATGAGAAAAAAGAAGAAAAGTATAATATTAAAACTTCAATAAGCAATTTCTATACTGTAATAGATGAAAGTAAAGCACAATTAGAAAATACTTTAAAAAACTTTGATAAAAACTTAACCCAAAAAGATAGTATAAATGCTGAAAAAACAGATATTTATACTGAGTTAAATTCAAAAAATCAAAACTTAAAGCAGGCAGAAGAAAATTTAGATAAAATTAATTTTAAAAGAGAAGAAGTGTTAGCAGAATATGATGAGATATCAAAAAAATCAGAAACACTAAAAGAAGAAATAATGACACTTCGTTCAAAATTAACATATTTAAAAAATTTAGAAACAGAAAATGAAGGATATCAAAAAAGTGTAAAAGCTGTTTTAGATTATGCAAAAGAAAACAATTTAAATAGTGTATATGGTACTGTAGCATCTTTGATTTCAACTAATGAAAAATATGAATATGCTATAGAAATTGCATTAGGTGGTTTTTTACAAAATATAGTTGTTGAGACAGAAGAAGAAGCAAAGGTACTTGTTAACTACTTAAAAGATAATACTTTAGGAAGAGCTACTTTTTTACCATTAAATAAAATAAGAAAGGTAAAAAATGATAAATATTTAAATCTAAAAAATGCTGATGGATTTTTAGGAATGGCAACTGAACTTGTAAATTATAATGATAAATATGAGGATGCTATAAATTTAGCACTTAATAATATAGCAATTGTTGATAATATTGAAAATGCATTAAATATTTCTAAGAAATTTAAAAATCAAATAAGATTAGTAACACTTTCTGGTGAACTTATAGCACAAACAGGTAGTATAACAGGTGGAAGAACTTCTAGAAAATCAACTGGACTTATAGGAAGAACAGAGAAAATAAATGAATTAAAAAGACTTATTGATAAAAAACAAGAAAAAATAGATGAAATTGGTGTAAAATTTAATTCTATAGATGAAAAACTAAAAGAAATAAATAATGAATATGATAAGTTGAAAAAGGATGAAGAACAACTTAAAATAGAAGTAGCAACTTGCAATTTAAAATATGAAAATGTAAAAAAAGAAATAGAAAAATTAGAAAAAAGTCATGAGAACTATGAAGTACAAAAATCTAATTTGGAACTTAGAATAAAAGAAAATGAAGAACTTATAGAAACTTCAAATGGCAAGTTAGAAGTATTGGAAAAGGATATCAATGAGAAACAGGATATAATTGATGAATATGCAAGGTTTAACAAAGAAAAGCAACAACAAATAGACTATTTAAATGAAGATGTTGTAAATTTAAAAATATCACTTTCTTCATTTGATGAATCAGTTGCTTCTATTGATGAAATGAAAGAAAAAATTGAACAAGATATTGTAAATTTCGAAAATTTAATAGTTAAAAAAGTTGAACAAAGCAATGAATTAAAATCAAGTATTATTGATAATACCAATGAAATTCAAAAGTTAAATTCAAGTATAGAAGAAATGCAAAGCTTTAAAGGTGAATTTGAAAAAATTTCTTCTAATCTAAGAAAAGAAAAAGAAGATTGTGATAAATTACAAGAAGATATAGATAAAAAAATATTAGATAACATTAAGCAAATTGAAAATAAGAAATCTGAAAAAATGAAGTTTGAAAATAAGAAGGTAAAATACGATATAGAAGTTCAAAACCTAAAAACTAAGATGTGGGAAGACTACGAACTTACTATTTCAAGTGCTAAAGCTTTAATTGAATCTTTACCAGTAATTGATAAAGATGCTAATATTCAAAAATTAGCTGATAAAATAAGAAAAGAAATAAAAGACTTGGGAGAAGTAAATGTTTCAGCAATAGATGAATATAGAGAAACTAAAGAAAGATATGATTTTATTACTACTCAGAAAAAAGACTTAGAAGAAACAAAACAAAAGTTAAATAATTTGATTAGTAATATGACTACAATTATGAAACAACAATTTGCTAAACAATTTAAAGTAATAAGAGAAAACTTTAATGAAACTTTCAAAGAATTATTTGGAGGTGGAAAAGCAGAGTTAACTCTAACAGATGAAGTAAATATTCTTGAAAGTGGAATTGATATAACAGTAGAACCACCAGGTAAAAAATTACAAAATATGATGCTTTTATCAGGAGGAGAGAGAGCTCTTACTGCAACAGCGCTTCTATTTGCAATTTTGAAAATCAAGACTCCACCATTCTGTATCCTAGATGAAATAGAAGCGGCCCTTGACGATGTAAATGTTCAAAGATTTGCAGAATATATAAAGAAATATTCGAATAAAACTCAATTTATAGTTATCACGCATAGAAAAGGAACAATGGAAGTTGCAACTTGTACTTACGGTGTTACTATGCAAGAGTATGGAATATCTAAAGTAGTGTCAATGAAACTAAAATAATTAAAAAGGAGAGGTATATATGGAAGCTGATTATGAAAAATATTATTCAGATGACTATGATCCAGAAGAAGAAAGAGGAAAATATAAAAGAAACAGAAATATTACTTACTTAATAAGAGAACTAAATGCTGATCCAAGCAGACTCGCTAATTTAAAGGCATTAATGGATTATAGAGATTTGAGAACATTGCAAGTTTGGTATCCAGATTATATTAACGAATTAAAAAATGATCCTTCAGTAAGTGATTTAGAAATTCAAAATTGTGAAGAGGGTGTAAAGAAACTCGATAAAGAAAGAAGAGATAAACACAACAAAGCTTTAGGAAACTTTTATGGATTAGTTAATGATATGAAAAGAAGAGGAATACCAGCATTTTATGAAGGTAAACTAATGGATCCAAGTAAAGAGCCTGGTGGCTATGGAGACCCAAATATAAGAAAAGAAATGACAGATTCATTTTTAGGATTACTTTATGATATAGAAGAATTAGACATTGAAGATATTAGATTAAGTAAAGATGAATATGCACAAGGTATATCAACTCTTAAATCTATAAAGCAAAATTTGGAAAGAAATACAAGACAATTTGGTTTAGATAAGCCAATTCTTGAAGATGATGGAGATAGCCCTTACGCAAGATAAATTAGTTTTATTCTTGACTTATGTAAACAAATATGGTATAATATCTTAGTAGAGATGTTATATAATTAATGAGGGTAATCCCCAAAAAGGAGAGGTAATATGAAAATTGAGAAGTCACAGGTAGGAGAAGTCCTTTCAATGCTTTTTAAGGAAAAACAAAAGGTTGAAATGGCAACTCTAATCGGTAAAGAAAACGATACTACAAAATTGAGAGAAATTTCAGTGTCTCTAAATGAGTCAATGCCAGAAATGTTTAATTTTAGCGTTGGCGGCTCTGATGCTGAACTTATGGATTCAATTATGGAGTTTGAAAAAAAGTATAGACCATAGTTAATGAATCCAAAAGAATCTTTTGAATTAAAAAAATCTTTATTAAAAAGAACGGAATTTATTTTTTCCGTTCTTTTTTTATATACTTTTTAATTATTATTTGTTAAATTTTCCATCATGTTTAAAAATTCCCATTTCTTATCTACTTCTTCTTGGAATGATTTTATCATCCATTCATTTCCAGGTTTAAACATGTGCTTAAATCTTTTTTGCGTCTTTAAAAATTCTTCAACTGGTAGTTTTTTTGCTGGTTTATATGTAATGTGATATTTACCATCTACAACTTCATATAAAGGCCAGAAACATGTATCCGCAGCTAATTTTGAAATTGTAGCTAATTCTTCTGGTGGATATCCCCATCCTCTTGGGCAAGGTGATAATACTGAAACAAAAGTAGGACCTTTTGTGTAAATAGCCTTGTAAGATTTTTCATATAAATCTTTTAAATTTCCAAATAGAGCGGTTTGAGCAACATATGGTGAATTATGAGCTACCATTATTTGCATTAAATCTTTTCTTGGTTGCATTTTACCAGGAATAACAGTGCCAGCAGGTGAAGTAGTAGTGTCGGCAAAATGTGGAGTAGAAGAAGATCTTTGTGTACCGGTATTCATATAAGCACCATTATCGTAACATACATATGTCATATCAGTATTTCTTTCCATAGCACCAGATAAAGATTGTAATCCAATATCGTAAGTACCACCATCTCCACCAAATGAAATAAATTTTGTATTTTTATCACTTGGAAGACGACCTTCTCTTTTTAATTTTTCATATGTTTTTTCTGCTCCAGATGCACAAGCTGCAGCGCATTCAAATGCTGTATGTAAAAATGAGCAATTTTTCCAAGAAGTATATGGATATATACAAGTTGAAACTTCTAGACAACCAGTTGCACAGGTAACAACAGCGTTATCTTCATCATCTAATGCACGTAAAACGTTTCTTACAACTATAGGAGCACCACAACCAGCACACATTCTATGTCCAGCTTCAAGTCTAGATTTTTTATTTACTAATTCTTTTAAACTATATGCCATTTTTCAGTCCTCCTAATCATCAAATCCTAAATAGTAAGTTGTTTTACTAGTTCTGTAAGTTTTAGATATTTTGCTTAAATTTTCAAATATATTTTCTATATCTTTATTTGTAACATCAGTACCACCTAAACCGTAAATATAATTTACTGTTGGAACGTATACTTTGCTAGAATACATCGCAGAAGTAATTTCTGTAAAAAGTGGAGCAGCGTAAGCATTTACGCTATCACATTTATCCATTATAGCAAGTGCCTTTAAATCTTTTAGACTAGTAGCTATTTCGTTCCATGGAAGAGGTCTAAATGTTCTAGGTTTTATAAGACCTGCTTTTATTCCTTTTTTTCTTAATTTATCTACAGTATCTTTTATAGTACCAGCAGTTGAATTTAATGCAACTATTCCAATTTCAGCATCATCCATCATATATTTTTCAAAAAGATCGTATTTTCTGCCTGTAATTTTATAAAATTCTTCAGATACTTCATTTATTATTTTTTTAGAGTCAATCATTGCATCTGCAAGTTCTTTTCTATGTTTAAAATAATATTTTTGTAAATCAAGAGGACCCATTGAAATATTCTTTTCTGGATCTAATAAAAATTCACTAGGTTTGTACTCACCAATAAAATTTTTAACTTCTTTATTTTCCATTAAACTTATATTTTCAACAGAGTGAGAAGTAATAAAGCCGTCATAGTATACCATTACAGGAAGCTTGGCTCTTTCAGCTATTTTTACTGCCATAATTGTATTATCATAAGCTTCTTGATTGTTTTCAGAATAAAGTTGGATAAAACCACAGTCTCTTACTCCCATAGAATCTGAATGATCATTATGAATATTAAGTGGGGCAGATAAGGCTCTATTAGCACATATAAGTGTTATTGGAAGTCTCATACCAGATGCAATATATAACATCTCAAACATATATGCAAGTCCTTGAGAAGAAGTTGCGCTCATTACTCTACCACCAGCAGCAGATGCACCAATACATGCAGACATTGCACTGTGTTCACTCTCAACTGCTATAAATTCTGTTGAAACAGATCCATTTGCAACAAAATTTGAAAAGTACTGAGGTACTTCTGTTGAAGGAGTGATCGGATAAGCTGCTACTGTATCAGGATTTATTTGTTTCATAGCGGTAGCAACAGCTTCATTACCGCTAAGTCTTTCTCTAATAGCCATATTTTTTCTCCTTTCTAATCTTCTGATTTCATTTCGATTGCTTTAAATGGGCATACTTTTGCACAAATTCCGCAACCTTTACAATAATCAAGTTCAATTTCATCTAATATTCCATTTGTCTGTTTTATGCAATTTTCTGGACAATATGGAACACACATCATGCAATTTTTGCATAAATCTTTTTTTCTTTCTGGATATTTTACTTTCCAGTCTCCAGTTTTAAATTTATATGAGTTTCCATCCTTTAGAATAGAAGCTCCAATTCCAAATTCTTTATTTTTATTATTCATTAAAATTAACCTCCGCAAATTTCATCGTATGCTCTTTTTATAGCTTCCATATTTGGTTCAATTACTTCAGGTTTTCTAGCAAACTTATGCTTGAAAGATTCTTCCATATCTTTTAGAAGTTCTTCTTTTGTCATGATACCAGTAATTTTTATAATTGCTGAAAGCATTGCTGTATTAGGAAAATTTGCCTTAAGGCACTCTTTACTTATTTTAGATGCATTAATTGTATATATTTTTCCTTCAAAACCTTTTAATTTTTGTCTTATATTATCAATGCTTGCTGCAGTGTTTATTAAAATAGCTCCTTCTGGTTTTAAACCTTTTGTTACATCTACGCCATCTAAAAGTGAATCATCTACAACTACAACAAAATCTGGTTCATAGATGTTTGAGTGAACCCTAATAGGAGTTTCACTAATACGATTATAGGCTGTAATTGGAGCCCCCATTCTTTCTGGGCCATATTCTGGAAATCCTTGAATATATTTTCCAGTATTAAAAGCCGCATCAGCAAGTAGTAAGGAAGCAGTTTTTGCACCTTGACCACCGCGGCCATGCCATCTTATTTCAATCATTTTATAACCTCCCAAGATTATATAAATAGTATAACTCAATAAGTTATTTTAGTCAATAAAAATTTGGTGTCGAAACTCGCGATGAAAAATTCTTGACTTTAATTTAATTTGCCTTTTATAATATATGTATGCAACTATTTACCATCAAAAAACTATTTAATTCAAAAATAAAAACTGTAACAATTATTCTTATATTATTTTTAATTGTCTTTAGAATATATAACAGATTTTATACATTTAATAAAAAGTATAATTACTTATATAATTTAAAAACATTAAATCTAGAAATCATTAATAAAAAGGATGTAACGGAAGATAAAATATCATATTTAGTAAAATATAATGGCGATAAATTTATATTAAACTTCTACAGAGATGAAGCAGAATCTTCCCAAGATTTTTACGAAAAATATAATTATTCTCCAATGGATGTAATAACTGCTGTAGTTAAGCTAAGTGAAAATAAAAAACTTAATAATCCTTATGAATTTGATTATAAAAAATATTTAAATTCAAACAATATTGTTGGAGTGTTGAATGTATATGGGAGTGTTACTAAAAACACTAAAGTAAAGATAAAGCAAGAAAATAAAATTACAAATCTTATAATTAATAAACTCAAAAAATGTTTATTAGATTTAAAGGAATATATAAATAAAAAACTTGAAAAAAATTTAGATAATAGACACATGAACTTTTTTAAATCAATAATATATTCTGATGATTTATTTTTAGATGAAGACATCTCAAAAAACTTTAAAGAGTGTGGAACAAGCTTTATGCTTACTACTTCGGGAACACATGTTATTGCCATTTTATATGTTATGAATTTATTTTTTACTAAAGAGTCTAAAACAAAGGATTATATTATATCAATTTTTCTTATAATATTTACCACTTTTGTAGGATTTAAAATCTCAGTTATAAGAGCCGTGATATCAAAAGTTTTGAGTGTGTTATTTAAGAGATTTGGTATAAATTTATCTAATATAAAAAGATTATTTATTACTTTTGCAATAATGATTTCCTATAATTTTTATTATATATTCAATAGTGCATTTATTTTATCATTTTCATCTGTTTTATCTATAATAATATTTTCAAATTTAATTAATTCTTATTTAAAAAGAGTGGCCTATATGGGCATAATGAAAAAATATGCTTACTTAAAAAGTAATCTAATACATATTGTGTTAAACTTTTTTATAGATCTTATTTCTATAAATATTTCTGTAATTATTGGTACTTTTCCAATTCAAATTAATCTTTTTCATGAAATAAATATTTTATCTTTTATTTTCAATATACCACTTTCAATATTTTGTTCATTTGAATATATTTTAGGATTTTTAAGTATATTTTTATCATTTATTCCAGTAATTTCCGATATGCTAGCACTTGCAAATTATACTGTATTAGAGCTTATAATAAAACTTGCTGATATATTAAGTAAAAATTCATTAAAGCTAATAATTCCAAATTTTAATTTGTTAGAGATAATTTTATATTATATATCTTTATTGATTATTATTTTTAAGATTTATTTATTAAAAAAATATCCAAAGCAAAAGAGAAAAAATTTAAATAAAGTATTAAATATAAATTTAGCATGTTTTATAATTTTTATCGTTCTATCTGGTATATATAAAATATATTTTAAAAGTTACATTATATTTTTTAATGTGG
>CAJLBR010000011.1 GCA_905204915.1 uncultured Clostridium sp. | reverse complement strand
GTACCCTATGTACAACCATTATTTGGTTCGTCTTATATTGTTTATTTTTCAATGTGCTCAGTCACTCTTGTGACATGTTTTATTTTAACACAAACCTTTTAATTTGTCAACACATTTTTTAAATATTTTTTATGTTTTTTCTATTTCAAAAAATATACTAACTTTCGATTTGCGACGTTTTCTATCTTATCATTTTTATATCAGTTTGTCAACACTTTTTTTACATTTTTCTACATTTTTTTATCTTTTATTCATATTTCCACTAATATCACGTCGTCTCCTATCTTTTTTATCTTATCCCAAGGTATTGTTATATTATTTTTTCCCATTATATTACCAAACATTTTGCCTGGTTTAGCAACTATAATTTCTTTTATTTCACCATTTTCAAAATCTGCTTGAACATCTACAACAAATCCAAGTATCTTTCCTTCATTTAAACTAATAACCTCTTTTTGTTTAAAATCTATTCCTCTTGACATATCATCACCATTATATAATATGAAAAAGTGAATTGCAGTATACTACAATTCACTAATTATTTTTTACTATATTATCAACTAAATTTGAAAACTTCATACCATTAGATGCTTTAAAATAAAGTATATCATTTTCTTTCATATTTTCTATCAGATATTTTTCTGCTTCTTCTATATTAGAGAAATGTACATTTGCATTTACATATCCTTTTGCCTCTTTATTTATATTTAAACTAAACTCCCCTACAGTAATTAAAGTATCATAGTGAAGTTTTTTAAATTCTTTACCAACATTTTCATGTAAAGCATCTGACATATTTCCTAATTCTAACATATCACCCAAAACTGCTACTTTTCTTCCATTTATAAGATCTACTGTTTTTAAACCAGATACCATTGAATCCATGCTAGCATTATAAGCATCATCTATAACTGTTATATTGTTTTTAATCTTTTTTATCTCTAATCTTCTATTAAAATTTTTATATTCTGCAATTCCTCTTATTATATTCTCTTTACTTATATTAAGTAACTCTCCTACCTTAATAGCAGCTAACGCATTTAATACATTATGTTCTCCAATTGCATTTATTAACACTTTCTCTTCACTGCCATATATTTTAGTATAAAAACTAATACCATAAGGTAAAAATTCTATATCATGAGCCTGATCAATATCATACCTTATTACATTATAACTTTGATCATCCTTTACTTTAGATAAATAATCATCTTTATCATTTATTACTAAAGTATTTATACCTCTAAGAGTTTTAGTTATACACATCTTTTCTTTGAAAATATTTTCTCTACTTTTTAATTTTTCTATATGTGAAGTTCCTACCATTGTTACAACTGCAATATCTGGTAATAATATTTGAGATAATTCATCCATTTCACCAAATCTATCAATACCTGCTTCTAGTACACAAATATCTTGATTATCAATTTTTAATCCCATTAGAGATAACCCTAAATACCCATTATAATTTTTCTCAGTTACTAGTGCATTTTTTTCTTGTTTTACAACACTATATATCATTTGTCTTGTACTAGTTTTACCAACACTACCAGTTATTGCAACTACTGGTATATCAAGATGCTGTTTTCTATTACAAACAGAAGTATTATATAAAGCTTTTAAAGTATCTTCAACTTCAATTATTATAACTTCTTTATTAATTTCCTTACTATTTTTTATAATATTATCTTTTTCGCAACACGAATTATTTATAAAAAATCCTATTATTCCATTTTTAACAGAATCTAAAATAAATTTATGTGCATCAACCTTTTCTCCTACTAGAGGAATATAGAAAGCATTTTCAGTTTCTTCTCTATTATCTATTATAAATTTTTTTATTTCAATATTTTCTTTACCATTTACTAATCTTCCATTCGAAGATTTTACAATATCCTTTACTAGCATTAAACCACCCATAAATATTCTATCATACTCTTATATTATTTTAAACACTTATTCAAAATATTTTTCTATTGCACTAAATATTGCATTAGTTATATTATCTTCATTATCAAGTATCCACTTTGAATCCTGAGGATTATCATGAAATCCCATTTCTATTAAAACCACTGGGGCTAATACTTCTCTTACTTCTTTTAATTCATTAGTATATTTAATACCTCTTCCAAAATCTTTATCATAATAGATATTTTGTAATTCATCGTATATCAAACGAGCTAATTTATCAGAGGAGCTATTCTCTCTACTTGCAAATATTTCTATTCCCATAGCCTCTCCATTCATACTCGCATTACTATGAAGTGCAATATGTATATCTGGCATAACTTTATTACTATCATCAACAATATCTTGAACCGTCATTTCTGGAGAATTTCTATATACTTCATATCCATTTTTTATAAGTAATTCTTCTAATTTATTAGCTATTTGATTCATTCTAAATTCTTCTGTTCCATAATCTCCAAATCCTATATTTTTTTCTTGGGTTGACGGACTAATATAAATTTTTCTCGTCATTATTATCACCTCTTTAAAATATATTGTCTAAAAAAAATAATATGAACCGTTACCAGTTCATATCATTTACTTTTTATATTCCTTTTTCAACTCTTTTCTTTATTCTTTCTAAAGCATTTTTTTCTATTCTTGAAACTTGTGCTTGAGATACACCTAATTCTTCTGCAAGTTCAGTTTGAGTTTTGTTTTTAAAATATCTTCTCTCTATTATATGTCTTTCTTTTTCATTCAATTTATCTAATATCTGTGAAATAGCAATTTTATCAACTATAAATTCAGCCTCATCTTTTTCATTTTTTAGTTGATCTAAAAGATAAATTTGATCGCCTCCATCATTATATACTGAATCATATATCGACATAGGAGCTACCATACTATCTATTGCAAGTATAACTTCTTCTTTTTCTTCACCTGTTAACTTACAAATTTCATCAATCGTTGGTTCTTCATTGTGCTCATTTACATACTTTTCTCTTATTTGAGATATATTATAAGCCAAATCTCTTAACGATCTTGTAACTCTAAATGCACTATTGTCCCTTAAATATCTTTTAATTTCTCCTATAATCATTGGAACCGCATAAGTAGAAAATTGAACATTTTGCGTAATATCAAAATTATCTATTGCTTTAATTAATCCTACAACGCCAACTTGAAATATATCATTTATATTTTCTCCTCTATTATTAAATTTCTTTATAAGACTTAATACTAGTCTTAAATTAGCTTCTATAAATTCATCCTTATATTGAGTTTCTCCATTTTTTATTTTATATAACATTTCCATTTGTTTCTTTTGTGATAGCTTTGGTAATTTAGATGTATCAACACCTTGAATATCTACTTTTACATTCATATGTATCTCTCCTTCTTAATTATTAATATTTTTTTACATATGAATTTATAATATACAGCTTCGACATTACTTGATAATATTAGTGCTTTTATTTATCCTTAGTATAATATAAATTAGTTATATTTATTTAAAATCAAAATTAAAGTAAGAAATCTTTTTTTAATCCATTGATAACCTTCTTCTCTATTCTTGAAATATATGATTGAGATATTCCTAATTTATCTGCCACCTCTTTTTGTGTAAGTTCATCTAAGCCGCCAAAACCATAACGCATTTGCATTATAAGTTTCTCTCTATCATTTAATTTTTGAATTGCTCCTATTAATATTTTTTTATTATCACTATCCTCTATCATTTTAAACATACTATCATTATCAGTTCCTAAAATATCAGCTAAAGATAAATCGTTTCCTTCACTATCTGTATTTATAGGCTCATCTATTGAAACTTCTGCCCTTATTTTATTGTTTTTTCTTAAAAACATAAGTATTTCATTTTCTATGCATCTTGATGCGTAAGTTGCAAGTTTTATATTTTTTTCTAAATCATAACTATTAACTGCTTTCATAAGGCCTATAGTACCTATTGAAATTAAATCTTCAATATTTACACCTGAACTTTCAAATTTCTTGGATATATATACTACAAGTCTCAAGTTTTTTTCTATTAATTCATTTTTGGCTTCATTATCTTTTTTCATAAGTCTTTCTAACAATATTTTTTCTTCTTCTGAATTAAGCGGTTCAGGCAACTTTTCTGGACCAGATATATATAATAATATATTATCTTCTAATCCAATCTTCTTTAATACTTTAATATATATTTTTTTAATAAAATCATTTTTCATAACGTTGCTCCTTCCAATTTTTCTATGTATGTATCATAACTTATAAGTCCACTATATTTTTTTCCAATAAAAAGATTTTTTTCAATAAATACTATAACAACTTTTTTCAATTCTACTTTAACACTTGAAGTACTTATTTTAGCATTTTCAAAAATATATCCAGTAAATTTTTCTTTAGATGTTGCAGTATTAATTTCTATATCAGTAATATCAGCTGAATAATTGTTTAAAATATTTTCTTTCAGTTCATCTGACACAAAAATTACATCTAAATTATTGTTTATATCTTTAACATTATTACCAGTATCTACAAATGCATTAAGTTCAAAATTATTAACATTTATTTTATATACAATTTGATTTTTTATATTGTTTTTCCACATTTTCCACATAATTCTATTAATAATTGTTAATAAAATATATGATAATATATATACTAATATTTTTATTAAAAGATTATTTATGGCAACATTAAAAAATAATATTATAAATATATTAATTCCAATATATATAAAATAAAACATTAAATAACATAGGAAATATTTAAAATACTTTATTATAGTTAATGGTTTATAAGCTATATAAGTAGTACTAAAAATAATTAATAATTTAATTAAGCTATTTTCTATGAAGCTTCCACCTACAGCTTGAATTATTGTTGTGTATATAGCAACTATAATACTTGATATAATAATTCTAATTCTTTTCTTTGGAATTTTACAAAAAATCGGGATTTGAATTGATATAAAATAATTTACTATTACATTTTCGAAAAAAATATAGTCCAGATAGACTTTCATAATTTTTTCTATCACCTGACTATATTATACTTAAACATTTAACAAAAAATTGTAGAATAAATGAAGCAATTTATGCTTTTTCATTTTCAAAAAAACAAAAAAGAAGAAGAATTAATTCAAAATTCTTCTTTCTTTTATATTTTATAATATTATTCTCCTTTATTTCTTCTTAAGAATGGAGGAATATCTAAATCAACTTTATAATCATTGTTAGAAGATATAGTTTGTCTTACACCACTTTGATCATTGTTCAAAGTGTTCTTTAATGCATCCCCTACAATATTATCTAATTTTAATTCATCAAATGGTGTTTTTGAAAATCCTGTTGCAATAACAGTTATTACTATTTCATTATGAATATTTTCGTCAATAACAGCACCAAATATAATATTTGCTTCTGGATCAACTGATTTTTGAACTAGCTCTGCAGCTTCATTAATTTCTAGTAATCCTAAATCTTTTCCACCAGTAACGTTGATAAGTACGCCACCTGCTCCTTCAATAGAAGTTTCAAGTAATGGAGAATGTATTGCTTGTCTTGCAGCTTCTTGTGCTCTGTTTTCTCCTTCTGCTCTACCTATACCCATATGAGCAATACCAGCATCTAACATAACAGTCTTAACATCTGCAAAGTCTAGATTTATTAATCCAGCTGTAGTAATTAAATCAGATATACCTTGTACACCTTGTCTTAATACATTATCAGCCATCTCACAAGCTTCTGTGAAAGGAGTTTGTTTACCAGCTACTTGTATTAATTTTTCATTTGGTATAATGATCAAAGTATCTACTGCTTGTCTTAATTCTTCTATACCATTTTCAGCTTGAGTCATTCTTCTTTTTCCTTCAAAATGGAAAGGTTTAGTAACAACTGCTACAGTTAAAATTCCCATTTCTTTTGAAGTTTCTGCTACGATTGGAGCTGCACCTGTACCAGTACCGCCTCCCATACCAGAAGTTACGAATACCATATCTGCGCCTTTTAGAGCTTCAGCAATTTCTGTTTTAGATTCTTCAGCACTACATTTTCCAATTTCTGGATTTGAACCAGCGCCAAGTCCTCTAGTTAATTTTTCTCCTATTTGAATCTTCTTTGAAGCTTTAGAGATTTCTAATGCTTGCTTATCTGTATTTACAGCGATAAATTCTATTCCTTTTAAATTTGCATCTACCATTCTATTTAAGGCATTGTTACCAGCGCCTCCAACACCAACAACTTTGATTGATGCTGCTCCTACTTGATATTCATTTTCCATGACTATATCCCCCTTAAACTATTCTTCATTATCTATATCTTTATTCTTTTTAATAATTCCTTTAAATATTCCTTTAAAATTTTTTAGACTATCAAATACTTTAGCCTTGAAACCTTTTTCTTCAATTATCTCAACATCACTATTAACATGCTTATTATTTCCTAAAGTTGCAATATATCTAACCATTCCAAAAACAGTTGTATGTTGAGGTTTTATTATGTTTATTAATTTTGGACTACAAATTCTTACTTGATTTATTTTAAGTATAAGCATAGCTAATTCTTCAGCACCTACTATATTACTTATACCTTGTCCTGTAATTACCATGCAATCTAATCTATTAAATAAATTATTTTCTTGCATTATACTTTTAATTATTTGATAAATTTCTTTTACTCTTGCTTCAATTACTTGTACAATATCACTGCATTTTATTATACTATCTGAATCATCAGACATTTTTGTTGTAAGCTTAACATCATGATTATTAGTGATCATAGCTTGTATTGCTAAATTATATTGTCTCTTTAATTTTTCAGCTTCATCTGTACTTATATTAAATGTAAGTGCAATATCACTAGTTATATGATCACCACCAACAGGAATAGTAGTATAAAATTCTAGTTTTGAGTTTTTATAAACAGAAACATCAGTATGTCCTGCTCCTATGTCTACTAATAAAACGCCCATTTCTTTTTCTTCAGCCATAAGAACAATATTAGAAGTAGCTAAAGTTTCTATTATAAGGCCATCCAATTTAAGACCTGCAAGTCTTAATGTTTTTTGGATACCTTCAATATATTCTCCATTTGCAATTATTACTTCTATTTCCATACCAAATTTTTTACAAAAGGCACCTATTGGTTCCTCTTTATATACTCTTCCATTTACTCTGTACTCGTATGGTAACATATCTATAATTTGCTCACCTTTTTCAAGTCTCGTAGATAACTGTACTCTAGAAAGTAAATTATAAATATCATTTGCACTCATTCCATCATCGGGTCTTTCAACTTCACACTCCATGTAAACTTTTTCTATTCTTACATTCATTCCTTTTATATTAACGTATGCAGAATTAACAGAAAGTTCAGATATTTCTTCAGCGTCTGAAATTGATTTTTTTATTGAATTTGCCACTAGTTGAGGATCTATTATTCTTCCCTTTTTTACACCAGAATTAGATGCTAATCCATAGCCTATTACTTCTATTTCACTAAACTTATTTACTTGTCCAATAACTGTGCTTACCTTTGAAGCTCCAACATCTAGTCCCACTATTATATCACCAATGGCCAATTTTTACACCTCCGATTTTCAAGCTACATATATAATACTATTTTTTTGATAAAAAAGCAAGCATTTTAATTATTTTTTTGTAATATTTTTGTAATTTTTTTGACATATAAATATTACATCATTTTTTGACAATAATTTTCTACATTATAACACTTTCTTTTACTATATTTGGCATTTATGACGTATAAATATGCAGTAAATAAACTTAATGAAAAACTCTTTAAAAATATTATTTCTAATACTGATAATATGACTAGTATAATTTCAAACGTAACAGATATAGTATTTAAATTAATAGTAGATTTTTTATTGTTTTTTATTAAACATTTTAAAATATTATAGCCATCTAACGGATATACTGGTAACAAATTAATTATTCCTAAAAAAATATTCATTTCAAATACAACTTTGATATTTTTAAATATAATTGCTAATATTATATTTGATATTGGACCAGCCAAATAAATAAGTATATTATTAATGTAATTTATTTTATTTGATGTTAAATATTTTTCATCCATAAATTTAGCATTTACACCGCTCATACAAAAATTTATTTTTTCAACTTCTTTACCTAATAAATCACCTATGAATATATGAGAAAACTCATGAAATATCATAAATAAATAACACAAATAAAAGTATTTTAATGAATCTCTTACTTTTAATGAAAAAATAGAGATAAAAATAACTACCAAAAATAGAAATTCTATCTCTATATAAAAATCTTTTAATTTTAGTTTCAATCAATCACAACCTATAAACTTACTAATTCTTGTGGATCTACAGTTCTAGAATCTATTTTTATTTCAAAATGTAAATGAGGTCCAGTAGACATACCAGTACTTCCCATATATCCCACCAAATCTCCTTGTTTTATATCTGAACCCTCTCCAACACTTATTGAATCCATATGTGCATATTTGAAGATTACTCCATCTGTTTCCACTTCAACATAATTGCCATAATATTTATTATTATATACTACACTTTTTACTTTTCCTGTTGTAGCACTTGTAATGTTAGTACCTTTTTTATTAGCAATATCAGTTCCTGTATGATATGAATTTACACCTTCAAAAATTTCATCTCTTGCTCCATAAATAGAAGTTATTGTACCATTTGTAGGGCTAACTATACTTATGTTTTTAGATCTTATAGTTTCTACGTCTGTATTCATCGAACTTATAGCACTTATAGTTTCCTCTGTCTCAATTGGCTCAGCGCCACCCACTCCATTTTCTTTATTTTCTTCTTCGACATTTGAATTGTTTTCCTCTACAACTACATCCTCGCTATTTACTTGTTGTGTTTCTATATTTTCTACATTTTCTAAATTTTCTGAACTTTCTGAATTTTCTCCCTTTATATAAGAATTTATAGCATCATGTAAATTAAATGCCAAATATTGTGGCTTTATTACATCATTATATTTTTGAGTTATAGTATTTTTTATACTATCTGGCAATACATATTTTGCAGCTCCGTAAATCTTATCACTAAACATTTCTACTTTTTCTAAAATGTATTCCTTAGACCAATCTTTATTATACTCATTAACAACTTTTATAACATTAGAATTATTTAACGCTGCCTCTTTAAAAGTTAATTTACATAGCAAACATATAAAAACAATTAAAGTAGATATAAATATTTTCAAAATAGTTTTTGATTTAAAATTAATTTTTGGTTTTTCTGAATCGTTATTTTCAAATATATCATCTTTGTAAGATCTTTTTATACTATTTGATCTAGAAATCATATCTATATTATTTAAAGAAGTAGCATCTAAATTTTTTAACATACTTTTCCTTAGTCTCCTAGCAGAAACAACATTTTCCATACTTACCCCCATTTGATTTTGTACAAGTCTATATTAATATATATTCAAAATTTAGTTTATTTAGAACAAAAAAAGATAGAAGAATAACTCTTCTACCTTTTGCTAATCTACTATTTTTCCTTTTAAATACCATAAATGTTGACTTTCAATTTTTATATTTTTTATTTTTCCAACTAGTTCATCGCTTGCTTCAAATATAACTACTTTATTTTGTGAAGTTCTTCCAGTATATAATAAATCATTATTTTTACTTTTTCCTTCTATTAATACTTTATATGTATTTCCAACCATTTTTTCATTCAATGATGGTAGGTTATCTTCATATAATTTCTTTAATCTTTCTAGTCTTTCAACTTTTTCTTCGTGTGGAGTATTATCTTCCATATTTGCAGCTATAGTGCCTGTTCTTTTAGAGTATATGAACATAAATATTTGATCATATCCAACTTTTCTTACTACATCCAAAGTTTCTTCAAAATCTTCTTTAGTTTCACCTGGAAAACCTACAATAATATCAGTAGAAAAAGATAAATTGCTATCTGCTTTTTTTAATTTTTCTACAATCTTTAAATAATCTTCCTTTGCATATTTTCTATTCATAAGCTTTAATATTCTGCTACTTCCTGATTGAAGTGGTAAATGAATTTGTCTAGCTATTTTATTTGAATTTTTCATAACCTCAATAAGTTCATCACTAAAATCTTTTGGATGTGGTGACATGAATCTTATAATTTCAATTCCATCAATTTTTTCTACTTCTTGCAATAATTTTGGAAAAGTATATTCTCTATCTTTAAAATCATTACCATATGAATTTACATTTTGTCCTAAAAGCATAATTTCTTTATAGCCTTTATTTGCTAGTCTTCTTATATCTTCTAGTATATCCTCTGGATTTCTACTACGCTCTCTTCCTCTAACATATGGCACTATACAATAAGTACAAAAATTGTTACAACCATATATAATACTTACACTTGCTTTATATTTATCGTCAAATCTTATCGGAACTTCTTCTATCACTTCTGTTTTTTCAGTATACTCATAACTCTTTTTTCTTTCAATTATTGCTCTATATAATTTATTAGGAAATACACTCATGCTATTAGTTCCAAGAACTATATCAACAAATGAATAAGATTTTTTAATTTTTTCTAATATATGTTGTTGCTGTGTCATGCATCCAACAACAACAATATATACGTCTTTTTCCTTTAATTTTCTATTTTTCAAATATCCTAATCTACCAAAAAGTGTATTTTCAGCATTTTCTCTAACACAACAAGTATTAAATAAGATTAAATTTGCTTTTGATTCTTCTTCTTTTTTAAATCCCATAGATTCTAATATTCCTGAATACTTATTAGAATCATTCTCGTTCATTTGACATCCCATTGTATCAATATAATATGTAAGATTATTCTTTTCAACATAATCTCTTATTTGTTCTTTATAATTATTCTTAAATCTCATAATTTTACTCCTATAACGTTTATATTATACTATCTTTTTTTACTTTGTCAACTGCAAATTTGATTTTTATGTCAAATTATGTTATAATTTGTACTAGAATTTATAAATTATTCTAATTTAATAAAAGGAAGGTTATACAAATGTCAAATACTGTGTCAAGAAAATGGAATTTAATGGATCCGATCGAAGTATGGAGAATTGTTCAAGAAGGAATTGAACTGAAAAAATTTCCAAACAATTACCTTGATCAGAAAACATGCAAAATTCTTGTAAGACATCTACTGCTTAATGATCTTAAATTAACAAGAGAAGAAATACTTACAGTAGATGACAATTTACTATCATCATATCAGTTAGGAGGTGTACGGAAATTTTTCGACTGCAAACTTTACAAACTTCTTATGTATTGTTTCCCTGAATTTGAAATAAACGAATGGGAAGTAAAAAAAGCCTCGCCAAAAATATGGGAGGATATAAATATTAGAAATAAGTACGTAAGATACGTTGCTAAACTCGAAAATATAGACTTGACAAATATGAATGATATTAAACGGTTATCTGCAAGACTTTTTCAAGAGAAATACAAAGGTTCAAAAGCACTTATTTATGCTGGTGGCCTTTACCCGCTTATCAAACCAGTAATACCTGCCGAAATCAAAGAGTGGCAACTTTTTAAAGTAAGCAAATGGGACGACAAAAAAGCTAAAGAAGCTGTTGAATGGCTATTAAAAAAACTTAATTGGAAAAGTGAAGATGAAATTGCATCCAAACTTTCGGCATCCATATTCTACAAAAATAATCTTGGGGGTCTACTTGGTAAGTTTTTTGACAATTCACCTCAAAAAGCGATAAGGATCTGTTATCCTAATTTAAAGTTAAAAAACACAAATCCATTTATGTAATAAAAGGGAGCGCATTGCTCCCTTTTATCATACTTATTATATTTTCATATATTATATTTAAATAAAAAAATAAGGTAACTATTGCTACCTCATTTTCTATTTTATTATACTCTTTCCATATAAGAACCTGTTCTTGTATCAATTCTTATTTTATCACCGATTTCAACAAAAACTGGAACATTAAAGTTTGCACCTGTTTCTACTGTACAAGGTTTTGTTGTACCAGTAGCTGTTGCACCTTTAATTCCTGGTTCAGTGTATGTTACTTCAAGTTCTACAAATGTAGGAGGTTCTACACCAAATACATTTCCTTTATAAGATAGAACTTTTACATTCATGTTATCTTTCAAGTATGGAAGTGTATCTTCAATTTGTTCTTTTGAAAGTTCAACTTGTTCATAACTTGTTGTATCCATAAATGTATAGTTTTCTCCATCATTATACAAATATTGCATTTCTTGAATTGTAATTTGTGCTTCTTCGAATTTTTCTGATGGATTAAAAGTTTTTTCTAAAGTGTTTCCTGTTATAACATTCTTTAATTTAGTTCTTACGAAAGCTGCACCTTTACCTGGTTTTACATGTAAAAATTCAACTACTCTATATACAGAACCTTCCATTTCAAATGTTACACCATTTCTAAAATCTCCTGCTAAAACCATATTATTTCTCCTTTAAATATTTAAATATAATTATTTTGTTACTTTTTCAACTAGTGCTTTAAATCCTTCTGGATCATTTACAGCCATTTCAGCTAACATTTTTCTGTTTATTGTTACATTAGCTTTCTTTAAAGCTGACATTAATTTACTATAAGTTGTTGAGTTAAGTCTTGCAGCAGCATTAATTCTTGCAATCCATAATTGTCTGAAATTTCTTTTCTTTTGCTTTCTTCCAATATATGCATACATTTGAGATTTCATAACAGCTTGGTTAGCCATTCTGAATCTTACTGATTTTGCTCCAAAATATCCTTTTGCTCTTTTTAGAACTTTTTTATGTCTAGCTCTTGTAGTAACAGCTCCTTTTACTCTTGCCATTTTATTTTCTCTCCCTTCATAATTTTATTAGTCATATGGTAATAATTTTTTCATAGCGCTCTTGTTTGCACTATCTACATATGATGATTGTCTTAAAGATCTTTTTCTTCTAGAATCTTTTCCTGTTAATTTGTGAGCTCTATTAGCTACGTTCTTTTTATACTTTCCTGAACCTGTAACTGAAACTCTCTTTTTTGTTGAGCTATGTGTTTTTATTTTTGGCATTATACTCTCTCCTCTCTAAAAGTTTAATTATTTTTGTTTAGGTGATAAAAATGTTGTAAGATTTTTACCTTCCATTTTTGGTTCTTTATCAACTTGTACATTATCAAGCATTTCTATAAATTGTAACATTATCTCTTTTCCTTGTTTTATAAAGTTTAACTCACGACCTCTAAATCTCATTGCAACTTTTACTTTATTTCCAGATGCAATAAATTTATTGGCATTTTTCGCTTTAACTTCTAAGTCATGTTTGTCAATATTTGGTGATAATCTTACTTCCTTTATTTCAATAACTTTCTGTTTTTTCTTTGCTTCTTTTGCCTTCTTGTTCATTTCAAATTTAAACTTACTATAATCTAGTAGTTTACATACAGGATTTGAAGCATTTGGAGATACTAAAACTAAATCTAATCCTTTTTCCTCCGCTAAAGATATAGCTTTAGAAGTTGGCATTATACCTAATTTTTCTCCTTCCTCAGTGATAACTTGAACCTGTGGAAATCTAATTTCACTATTAACTAAAAAATCTTGTTTTATATTAAACACCTCCATACAAAAATACATAAAAAAAGATTGCTCTTGTAACGGGCAACCTTCTCAAAAATACAACTTAAAACAATCCAATTATATGGATAACAATTTATTAATTTGTATAACCTTACTAAGACAAGAACTTGTAAGGTGAGAAGATTTCCTCTACTTTACAAATATTATTATACATAATTTTTATTTAAAAGTCAAGAAAAATATTAAATAATTAGAAAAATATTAAAAAGTGAGCTACTTTGTTAAACATTATTTAACAATTGTAGCTCATTTATTTTAAACCAAATTATATATCTAGATTTGTAACGTATTTTGCATTTTGTTCAATGAATTCTCTTCTTGGTTCAACATTTTCACCCATAAGTACAGTAAATATCTCATCAGCTTTAACAGCATCTTCTAAAGTTATTTGTACTAGAGTTCTCTTTTCTGGATTCATAGTAGTTTCCCAAAGTTGTTCAGAGTCCATTTCACCAAGACCTTTGTATCTTTGAATGTTTAGAGAATCTCTTGAAATTCCTTTTTCTTCTATCTCTTTTAATTTAACATCTAAGTCTTCTTCATTATAACAATATACATCTTCCATACCTTTTTTAGCAATTTTAAATAAAGGTGGTTGAGCTGCATATACCATACCATTTTCAATCAAAGGTCTCATATATCTAAAGAAAAATGTTAATAACAAAGTTCTAATATGTGCACCGTCGACATCGGCATCGGCCATCATTATAATTTTATGATATCTTAATTTTTCAATATTAAATTCATTTCCTATTCCTGCTCCTAAAGCAACAATTACTGGAGATAATTTTTCATTATTATAAATCTTGTCAGCTCTTGTTTTTTCAACATTTATCATTTTTCCCCAAAGTGGTAATATAGCTTGAAACTTTCTATCTCTACCTTGTTTTGCACTACCACCTGCAGAATCTCCCTCGACGATATATATTTCGCATTTACTAGCATCTTTTTCTTGACAGTCAGCTAATTTTCCTGGTAATGTAGTTGACTCTAAAGCAGATTTTCTTCTTACTAATTCTCTTGCCTTTCTAGCAGCTTCTCTAGCTCTAGATGCACTTAAAGTCTTTTCTAATATTGCTTTGGCAACGTTAGGGTTTTCTTCCAAGAATGTAGAAACCTTACTTAACATTACACTATTAACAATACCTGTTACTTCACTATTTCCTAATTTAGTTTTAGTTTGTCCTTCAAATTGAGGTTCTAAAACTCTAACACTTACTATTGCAGTTATACCTTCTCTTATATCCTCACCTTGAAGATTATTATCTTTTTCTTTTAATATGTTAAACTTTCTTGCATAATCATTAAATGCTTTAGTAAGTCCTCTCTTAAATCCATCAACATGAGTTCCGCCTTCTCCAGTATGTATGTTATTTACGAAAGATAATATATTTTCTGAATAAGCAGTAGTATACTGAAATGCTATTTCTACTTGAACGTCATTTTGATCTGCTTCAAAATAAATAACATCTTTATTTATTGGCTCTTTAGATTTATCTAAGAATTCTACGAAAGATTTAAGACCTCCTTCATAGTGGAAAGTTTGCATTTCTGTTCCTTCTTCTCTTTTATCCCAAAGAGTAATCTTTAAACCTTTATTTAAGAACGCTATTTCTCTTAATCTTTGTATCAAAGTATCCAAATTATATACAGTTGTTTCAAAAATTTCTGAATCTGCTTTAAATATAACTTTTGTTCCAGCTGGAGCCTTGTCCTTAATTTGATGTAGTTTTTCTACAACTTTTCCTCTTTTAAAAGAAATTTCATATAATCCTTCACCATTTGATACTTGTACTGTCATACTTTCAGATAAAGCATTAACAACTGAAGCACCAACACCATGAAGACCACCAGATACTTTGTATCCTCCGCCGCCAAATTTACCACCAGCGTGCAATATAGTATAAACAACTTCAACTGCAGGAATTCCCATTTTAGGATGTATTCCTAGAGGAACACCTCTTCCGTTATCCTTTACAGATACTATATTATCTGGTAATATTTCTATATTTATTTCGTTACAATAACCAGCCAATGCTTCATCAACACAGTTATCAACTATTTCATATACTAAATGATGTAATCCTCTTTCAGATACACTTCCTATATACATACCAGGTCTTTTTCTTACTGCTTCTAATCCTTCTAATACCTGTATTTGATTCTCATCATATTTTGCCATATTCTTACCTCTTTTCAAAAAATATTTTTAGTCTTTTATATTTATATCATAACATTGACTTAAATTTCAAGTCTTCCATTTAAAACTTTTGAAATTTTTATATTATCCACATTTTCCACAAATGAAGAATCTGTAGTGGTAATTATACTTTGATATTTTTCTATATACTTTAATAAAAATGAAATTCTATGACCATCTAGTTCAGACATTATATCGTCTAGTAATAATATTGGAATATCATCTTTTTCATCAATCAATACTTCAAAATTTGCAAGTTTTAATGTAAGTAATGCTGTTCTACTTTGACCTTGTGAACCAAATTTATCCACTTCTAGATTATTTATTTTTATCTTTATATCATCTCTTTGAATACCTTTTAGTGAAGATTTCTTCATTAATTCTATTTCTAAATACCTATCTAGAATTCTATTTATCTCATTACTACTTAGATTTTTAAAATCTGTAACGTACTCTAATTCTATATCTTCTTTTTCTTCAGTAATCGCTCTTTGTATTCCCTTTGCCTTTTTCAATAATTTTTCGATTACTTGATCTCTAAATTTTACTATTTTTTCTATATACTCACTCATTTTTTGATTTAGAATCAATAAATAATCTTTATCTACTATTTCTTTTTTTAGCATACTATTTTTTAGCTTTAAACATTTCATATATTCTTGATGCATTATTAAATACGATTTTGATAATTGACAACAAATCATATCTAAAAATTCTCTCCTTTTAGCAGGAGCACCTTTGACAATGTCTAAACTATCTGGTGAAAAAATTACTATCAGTATATTACCAACATGATCAGATAACCTAGATATCTTTACATCATTTCTTTTTATACTTTTTTTATTATTTTTATCTATAAATATTTCTATGTTTTGTTCTATACTATCACTGCTGTTAACGAATTTTGAATTTATTCTACAAAAATCTTCATTAAATTTTATGATTTCCATATCCTTAACTGTTCTATATGATTTTCCAAATGCTGACAAGTAAATAGATTCTATTATATTAGTTTTACCTTGTGCATTATCACCTACGAATAAATTTATGCCATTTATAAATTCTAATTTTTGAGATTTATAATTTCTAAAATTTGTAAGTTCTATTTCTTTCAATACCATATTCATTCTCCAAATTTAAAAGTGAGAATATTCTTATTCCCACTTTTATTTATTAATCATTTTTTAATTTAATTGGTAAAACAACATATATGTACTCATTGCTATCAACTGGTTTTATTAAAACTGGTGATATACTGCTAGTAAACTCTATATTTATTTCTTGATCATCTAATGCTTTAAGAGCTTCAATTACATATCTTGGATTGAATCCTACCTCGATCTCTTTTCCTTCTACTACAGAATCAATAACTTCTTTAGCATCACCTGTTTCACTTACACAACTTAAAGTTATACCATCTATTCCAACTTTCATCTTTACTGGTGATTTTTTATCTTTTTCTTTGTTTTCTTTAGCAAATAAAGCAACTCTTTCAAAAGAATCTAATAAAGATTTTGTTCTAACTCTAACTTTTGTTTCATAGTTTTCAGGAATTATAGAATTATAATTTAAGAAATCTCCTTCTATTATTCTACTTACAATTACACTATTTCCCATTTCAAATAAAGCTTGATTTTTATTAACACCTATTTTTATAATACTATCATCTTCTGTTAATATTTTTAATATTTCTGCTAAAGTTCTTCCTGGAATTATAGCTTTAAAATCATTTATACCAGATTCACTTAAATATTTTCTTAGTGATAATCTAAATCCATCTATAGTTACAATAGTTAATACATTATTTTCAACTTTAATTAATGCTCCATTATATATAGGTCTATTTTCATCACTACTTATAGAAAATATTGTTCTTCTTACCATATCTTTAAATACTTTTTGCTCTATTTCCATAGAGTTATCCACATTAAACACAGGTAATTTTGGATATTCTAGTGGATTCATAACAGCAAGTTTAAATATACCATTTATAGATTTTATAACAAAAACATTATCTTCTACTTTAATTTCAATTTCTTCATCTTCTATTCTTCTAACAATTTCATTTAATGTTTTAGTTTCTACTACTGTTTTTCCTTCTTCAATAATATTAGATTCAAAGCTATGTTCACAACCTAACTCTAAATCATTTGTAGTAAGTTTTACTCTACCATTATACGCTTCTATTAATACACCTTCTAGTATTGGCATTGTTGTTCTAGTAGGTGTTGTTTTTGATACTATATTTAATCCATTTATTAATTCTTTTAAATTACATTTTATATTCATTTTAATTCCTCCGTAAAAGTTATCCACACTATCAACATTTTTGCTGTGATAGATTTTCAACTCATTTGCATAATTAAATATATATTAATTAATATTAATATAATTTAGTAGTAGTAGTAGTAGGTACTGTGAATAATGTGGATAACTATGTCAAAATATGTTTAATACTGCAAGTGCAGTTGTTGATAAAGTTGTGGATAACATGTTTTATTTTTCCACAGAATATTTGTTTACTGTGGAAAATTTTATTTCAAAAAAGTTATTCACAAGTTATTAACATACTTTTCCACAGTTAGTTGTGGATAAAAAAATATGTGTAATAATTTAGTAACAGCATTGTAATATTTTTGTAACATTCAACTCTAATCCGCAATAGATAAGGCTTTTTTAATATCGTCTATTAAATCTTTTGTCTCAGGATTGTTTTCATATTCATCTTTAATTTTAGAGTATGCATGTAAAACTGTTGAGTGGTCTCTTCCACCGAAATCTTTTCCTATATTAGGAAATGACATATTTGCTAGTTCTCTGCATAAGTACATAGCTATTTGTCTTGGAAAAGCTACACTGTTAGATCTTTTATCACTTACAATGTCGCTTACTTTAATATTAAAGAATTTACATACGACTTGCATTATTAGTTTACTAGTTAATACTTTAGTGTTTTTTACTAATATTGATTCTATTGTATTTTCAACTACTGCATCAGTAAGATCATTATTAGTAAATGATGTATATGCTACTAATTTATTAAATACTCCCTCAAGTTCACGAATATTAGATTTTACTCGAGTAGCAATTTTTACTAATATATCATCATTAATTATATATCTTTCCTTCTCTGCTTTCTTTCTAAGGATTGCAAGACGAGTTTCATAATCAGGTGTTTGAATGTCAACTGATAGTCCCATTTCAAATCTTGTTTTTAATCTATCTTCTAATAATGGAATCTCTTTTGGTGGTTTTTCAGATGTAACAACTATTTGTTTTCCACTCTCAAACAATGTGTTGAAAGTGTGGAAAAATTCTTCTTGACACTTCTCTTTTCCTGCTAAAAATTGAATATCATCTATAAGTAATAAGTCAATGTTTCTATACTTTCTTCTGAAAGATTCATTTTTATCTGTCATAATTGCAGAAACTAGCTCGTTTGCAAATAATTCTCCTGTACAGTAAACAATTTTTATATTAGGATTTACTTGATACATTGCATTTCCAATTGCTTGCATTAAGTGAGTTTTTCCAAGTCCTACTCCCCCATATATAAATAATGGATTGTATTTTTTACCTGGATTTTCAAATACTGCATATGCTGCTGCATGTGCAAATCTGTTGTTTGATCCTATAATAAAGTTTTCAAATGTGTACTTAGGATTCAAATTTGGGGCTACTACCTCTTTTTTCTCATTTGTTAAGTTATTAGATACCTCTATTTCAGGCTCTCTAATTTTTTCTTTTGTGGTTTCGTTGTTCATTATTGTTGATGTTATCTCTTCTTTTGGTTCTTGAACTGGTTCTGGAATTATCTCTTTTGACTCAAATATAATGTTATAAGACTTTTTAGTTAAAAAAGATAAAGTATTTTGGATTAAATCAAGATACCTTTTTTTACAAATATCTATGTGATAGTTTGATGGAGATAAAAAGCAAATTGTGTTTTCATCAACTAGTCTTGGAACCATAACATCTACATAAGTTTTATACCCAACTGGAGATATCTCTTCTTGTAGTATTTCTAAGGCTTCAGACCATATCGCCATAAAGTTTTCCAAGTTATAAACCACCTTTCTAAAACACATGTTTTTTTTAGTTATCCACAGAGTTATCCACAGGTGTTGATAACTTTTCGACAAAATAATATTGTCTAATAAGAAAGATAACATAATTTTTGTGGATTAATAAAAAACATGCATAAAATTAATAAATATTTTCTAAACGATAATATATCATGAAACATTGAAAATTACAAGCTTTTTATTAAAATATTTTTTTTCAAAACTTAAAATAATATCCAAAAAAATACCTGTGGATAACTTTTATTTTTTTGTTTATTTTTTATAAATTTGATGATGTTCGAATTATGAAAAAAATAATACTACATAATATTTTTTATATAAAAAGATAAATAAACCAAGAATAATGTAAAAAATATCAAAAAATAATTGACAAAAGAATGTTTTTGGAGTATAATGAAAACACTTTGATTTGAAAAATAGATATTTTAATATACACAATTTAGGAGGTGTAGTCATGAAAAGAACATTTCAACCAAAAAAAATTCAAAGACAAAAAGTTCATGGATTTAGAAAAAGAATGCAAACTTCTTCTGGTAGAGCTGTTTTAAAAGCTAGAAGAGCAAAAGGAAGAAAAGTAATAAGTGCTTAGAACTACTATATAAAAGTGGGTATGTTTTTTATACCCACTTTTTGAATATTTAACAGGTGAAAAAAATGAAATATACCTTAAGAATAAAGAAGAATAGAGAATTTAAATACATATTAAAAAGAGGAAAGTTTTATAGAGGAAATTACATAAATGTATATTATATAAGTAATAAAGCCGATTCAAATTCTAAGTTTTATGGTAATATGTTTGGCGTTTGTGTTTCAAAGAAAAATGGAAATGCTGTTAATAGAAATAAACTTAAAAGATGGGCAAGAGAAGCTTATAAATTAAAAGAAGAAAATATAAAGAAAAATATAAAATTAGTAGTTCTATATAAAAAAAGTACTCAAGTAAGAGATGTTAACTTTGATTTAATATGTGAAGATTTTAATGATGCTTTAGAAGGTTTAAATATATATGAAATTAATTAAGAAAATTCTTTTATTTCCGAGAAAGTTAGAAATACTTTTAATAAGATTTTATCAAAAACATATAACAATTCATACTCCAAAAGCTTGTAAATTTTATCCTACTTGTTCTGAATATGTAAGACAAGCAGTTGACAAATATGGTATAATTAAAGGTAATTTTATAGGAATAAAAAGAATATTAAGATGTAATCCATTTTCAAAAGGTGGAGTAGATTATTTAAAGTAAAAAGGAGTAAAATATGATTGCAGCTATAGCCAGTTTTTTTGGTATGATTATAAGACTTATATATAATTTAGTTAATAGCAATTATTTTTTGTCAATTATTTTATTTACAATTCTTACTAAAATAATACTTTTCCCATTGACTTTAATTCAAATGAAATCTATGGAAAAGATGAATTCAATAGGACCTGAGGATCAAAGAATAAGAGAAAAGTATAAAAATGACAAGAATAAACAAGCTGAAGAACTTACAAAATTATATTCAGAAAATAAGATAAATCCAATGGGTGGGTGTTTACCATTATTAATTCAAATACCAATAATTATAGCAATGTTTTATATTGTAAAACAACCTTTAACATATATAAAACAAATGCCACAAGAAGAACTTAATAATTATGCTAGTACATACGCTCATGAAAAGTTAGGTAGAGAAGAAGGACAAACTCTAACTGAAAAGGAAATAAGAGCATATGAATTACAAATTGCTAAAGAATATAATTTGTTAAATATGAAAGTAACTGATAATTTTGATTTAGGCGAGATTCCAAAAGATGTATTTAACAAAAATGAAGATCAAAGATCTAGTCCTATAGCATTATTAATTCCAATACTTACTATTATTGTTTCATTTGCTTCTACAAAGTTACAACAAAATACTCAAACAATGTCAGAAGAACAAATTGAAATGTCAAAAACTAATAATTTAATGATGCCTTTACTTTCAGGATTTATAGCATATACAATGCCTTTAGCATTAGGTGTTTATTGGTTATTAGGTAATATAATTTCTATCATTCAACAATTAGTAATGAAGAAAATTATTAAAGGAAAAGAAGAGAAAAAAGCCTTAAATGAAGGAGGTAAAATTTAATGAAAAAAGTTACAGAACAAGTTGCAAAAACAGTTGAAGAAGCTATCAGAAAAGGTCTTGAAGAATTAAAAGTTTCAAGAGATGATGTTAAAATTGAAGTATTGGAGGAACCAACAACTGGAGGAGTTTTAGGTATTCTTTCTGCTAAACTTGCTAAAGTAAGACTTACAGTAGAAAAGAAAATTAGCGAAGAAACAGCAAACGCTACAATTGCTAAAGTTACAGAAATTCTTAATGATATATTTAAAATAACTGGTGAAACTGATACTATTAAGTTTGAAGTAAAACAAAATGAAAATCAAATTTTACTAAACATTGAAGGTGAAAAAGTTTCTCATTTAATTGGTTATAAGGGTAAAACAATAGAATCTTTACAATCTTTAATTAATTCAATGTTACAAAGAGAAGATGAAGAATATGCTAAAGTTTTTGTTGAAATAAACGGTTATAAAAAACAAAAAGAAGAAAAACTTAAAAGATTAGCTAATAAAATGGCAGATAATGTTATTAGATTTAGAAAACCAATAAGACTTGAACCAATGTCTGCGTATGAAAGACTTATAATTCATAATGAATTAGCTAAAAGAAATGATGTAGAAACTGAAAGCTTTGGTGAAGAACCAAACAGAAGAGTAATGATCAGAAAAAAATATTAATAAATAAAAAGTCAGCAAACGCTGGCTTTTTAAAGGAAAAGGTGAAAAGGTTATGTCAACAAACTCTACTATTGCAGCTATTAGTACAGGACTTACTAATAGTGGAATAAGCATTATAAGAATTAGTGGTAGTGATAGTCTAAATATAATAAATAAAATATTTAAAACCTCAAATGAAATAGCGCCAAATAAAATAGTTTTTGGAAAAATTATAAAAAATGGGGAAGTAATGGATAATGTTTTAGTTTCATATTTTAAAGCCCCAAGATCTTATACTGGTGAGGATATATGTGAAATTAATTGCCATGGTGGAATTGAAATCACAAAACAAATATTAGAGATTGTACTAGAAAATGGTGCTAGATTAGCTGAACCAGGTGAATTTTCTAAAAGAGCTTTCTTAAATGGTAAGATGGATTTATCTAAGGCAGAAGCTGTTATTGATTTAATAAATTCAAAAACTAAAGTTAGTGCTCGAATTGCGTCAAATCACTTAAATGGCGATATTTCAACTAAAATAAAAAATTTAAGAGAAGAATTAGTAGAATTACTAGCACATATATCTGTAAGTATAGATTATCCAGAGTATGACTATGAAGAAGTAGAAAATGATAATGTAATTAATTTAATAGATAAAAAAGTAGAAGAGGTTAATTACCTTATTGATACTTATGATCAGGGAAGATATATAAAAGATGGTATTAATGTTGCTATTGTAGGAAAACCAAACGTAGGAAAATCTTCTTTACTTAATAGTTTTGCAAAATATGAAAAAGCAATTGTTACAGATATACCAGGAACAACTAGAGATATTGTTGAGGAGAGAGTAAATATTGGAAATTTAATTTTAAATATATCTGATAGTGCTGGTATAAGAGATACAGATGATATAGTTGAAAAAATAGGTGTAGAAAAAAGTTTAAAATTATTTGAAACAGCAGATTTGATTTTATACATGTTTAGTCCGGAAAATAAAATAGAAAATATGGATTTTGAATTACTCTCTAAAATTCAAAATAAAGGAATAAAATTTATAGTAGTGATAAATAAGATGGATAAGTATGAAAAATCTATTTTTGATACATTTATGAACGAATTTGAACAAAAAGGAATAAAAAATGTAATGACTATTTCTGTAAAAGATCAAATTGGTATTGAAGAGCTAAAATCGAGTATTAAACAAATGTTTGAAAAATCTGATTTTGATTATGAACATGAATTAATGATTACAAATGAGAGACATAGAAATCTTTTGAAAGAATCAGTTAATTATTTAGAAGATGCAAAGAAAGAAATTCAAAATGGAATGCCTATTGATATTGTTTCTATTGGATTAAAAAATGCAACTAAATATTTAGGACAAATTGTTGGTTTAGATGTTTCAGAAGATGTTACTAAGAAAATATTTGAGAAATTCTGTCTAGGAAAATAGGAGGTGCAAGATGGAAAGTAATGATTATGTTTTAGGTGAATATGATGTTGTTGTTATAGGAGCTGGTCATGCTGGTTGTGAAGCTGCATTAGCTTCAGCAAGACTTGGAAAGAAAACAGCAGCTTTTGTTATAAATTTGGATACATTGGCTAATATGCCATGTAATCCTAGTATTGGTGGTACTTCTAAAGGACATTTAGTAAGAGAAATTGATGCACTTGGGGGAGAAATGGCTAAAAATGCAGATAAGACATTTATTCAATCAAAAATGTTAAATCTTTCTAAAGGGCCAGCAGTTCATTCTTTAAGAGTACAATCAGATAGAAAAATGTATCATATTGAAATGAAGAGAACAATGGAAAATCAAGATAATTTGGATGTTTATCAAGCTGAAATTGTTAAGATTATAGTTGAAGATGGACAAGTTGTTGGTGTTAAAACTAAAATAGGTGCTACCTTTAAGTGTAGTCAAGTAGTTGTTGCTACTGGAACTTATTTAAAAGGTAAAGTTATTATTGGAGAAATATCTTATGAAAGTGGTCCAGATGGGGTTTTCCCAGCAAACGATTTATCTCAAAGTCTTCTTGATATAGGTGTTGAACTTAGAAGATTCAAAACTGGTACTCCTGCCAGAATAAATAGAAAATGTATGGATTTTTCTAAGATGGAAGTTCAACACGGTGATAAAAAAATTGTTCCATTTTCTTTTGAAAATGAACAAAATCCAGACGTCTTAAATAAAGAGCAAGTGGATTGTTACCTTACATATACTACTGGTAAAACGCACGATATTATTAGAAATAACTTGCATAGATCTCCTATTTATAGTGGTAGAATTCATGGAATAGGGCCTAGATATTGTCCTTCTATTGAAGATAAGGTTGTTAGATTTAGTGATAAAGAAAGACATCAATTATTTATAGAACCTTTAGGTGAGGCTACTTCTGAGATGTATATCCAAGGTATGTCTTCATCATTACCTGAAGAGGTTCAAATTCAAATGTATAGATCCGTACCAGGCTTAGAAAATGCTAAAATGATGAGACCAGCGTATGCTATTGAATACGATTGTATTGATTCTACAAATTTAAAATTAAGTCTTGAATATAAAGGCATTAATGGATTATTCTTTGCTGGACAAGTAAATGGTAGCTCTGGTTATGAAGAAGCTGCAGCACAGGGAATAATTGCTGGTATAAACGCTGCTAGAAATGTTGATAAATTAGACCCTATAATATTAGATAGATCTGAAGCTTATATCGGAGTTTTGATCGATGATTTAGTTACAAAAGGTACTAACGAACCATATAGAATGATGACTTCTAGATCTGAATATAGATTGATGTTAAGACAAGACAATGCAGATTTAAGACTTACTGAATTAGGACATGAAATTGGTCTTATTTCACGTGAAAGATATGAAAAATTCTTAGACAAGAAAATTGCTATAAATGCTGAAGTTGATAGACTTAGAACAACTTCTATAAAACCGAATGATGAGGTAAATTCATTACTAGAATCATTGGGAAGTTCACCAATTAATACAGGAGTTAAATTATCAGATTTAATAAAAAGAAGTGAACTTACATACGAAGATTTAAAGCCAATTGATAAAGATAGAAAAGAATTACCAGATTCTGTTAAAGAAGAAGCAGAAATTGAAATAAAATATGAAGGTTATATAAAACTACAATTGGAACAAATAGATGAATTTAAAAAGTTAGAAAATAAAAAATTATCTAATGAAATTGACTATGAAACTATTAGTGGTTTAAGCTTAGAAGCTAGACAAAAATTAAACAAACAAAAACCAACTTCAGTAGGCCAAGCTTCTAGAATATCAGGCGTTTCACCAGCTGATATATCAGTATTATTAATATATTTAAGTCAAAACAAGTAAGGGGTTTTCACATGAAAAGTAATGAAGAATTTAAAAATATTTTGTATAATGAATCTAAAAAAATTAATCTAGAATTATCAGATGAAAAATTAGAAAAATTTGCTATATATAAAGATTTATTATTAGAGTGGAATGAAAAAATGAATTTAACGGCTATAACAGATGAATATGAAGTTATAATGAAACATTTCATTGATTGTCTTGAATTAGTAAAATATATTAAAAGTGGCGAAAAAGTAATAGATGTAGGTACGGGAGCTGGATTTCCTGGTGTAGTAATTGCAATATACTTTGATAATATACAAATAACACTTATGGATGCACTAAATAAAAGGTTAATATTTTTGTCAGAAGTTGTCGAAAAACTAGGACTAAAAAATGTTAATATTGTACATGGAAGAGCTGAAGAAATGGCTCATAATCCAGAATATAGAGAATGCTATGATGTAGTTGTATCTAGGGCTGTAGCTGCTCTCAATGTACTTTTAGAATTTGATAGTGCATATATAAAAGTTGGTGGAAGATGTTTATTGTTAAAGGGCGATAATGTTGATGAAGAACTTAGTAATTCAAAGAATTCATTGAAGATTTTAAATCTAAAATATATTAAAAAATATACATATAATTATTTTGTAAATGATGAGGAATATATCAGAAATATAGTTGAGATTAAGAAAGTTCAAAATACATCAAATAAATATCCTAGAATATTTGGAAAGATAAAGAAACAACCATTATAGTACTATAAAACTTATTTTATAGTAAAAAAGAGTAAAATTTTAGAATTTACTCTTTTTTTTTATACTATTTTGTTATATAATAGCAGAGAGGTGACATTATGGCTAAAGTTATATCAATAGCAAATCAAAAAGGTGGTGTAGGAAAAACTACAACTGCTGTTAATTTAAGTGCATGTGTAGCAGAAAAAGGAAAAAAAGTATTATTAATAGATATTGATCCACAAGGAAACGCTACAAGTGGCTTAGGAGTAGAAGCACATGAATCTAAATCAGTATATAACGTTTTAGTAGAAGAATTAGATATTAGAGAAACAATAGAACATACAATGATAAAAAAATTAGACGTATGTCCAGCAAATATTAATTTAGCAGGAGCTGAAGTTGAACTAGTTTCTATGATGTCTAGAGAGACAAGATTAAAGAATGCAATTGATACAGTGAGAGATGATTACGATTACATATTTATAGATTGTCCACCATCATTAGGACTTATTACATTAAATTCATTCACAGCCTCTGATAGTGTTTTAGTTCCAATACAATGTGAGTATTATGCATTAGAGGGATTGGGACAGTTAATTAATACTATAAAGTTAGTTCAAAAACATTTGAATAAAAACTTGAAGGTAGAAGGTGTAATATTAACCATGTTTGATGCTAGAACAAATCTTTCAACTCAAGTTGTTGATGAGGTAGAAAAGTATTTTGGAAATAAAGTGTTCCAAACTATAATACCAAGAAATATAAGATTAAGTGAAGCACCAAGTCATGGACTTCCTATAAATTTATATGATTCTAACTCTAAAGGATCTGAGACTTATAGAAAATTAGCAAAAGAATTAATAAAATTAAATGAGAAAGGAGAATAATTTATGTCAACAAAAAATCAAAAAGGACTTGGAAGAGGACTTAATGTTTTTTTTGGGGAAGATACTGATGAAATTGAAAATGTAACAGAAGCAAAAGAAGATAAAAAATTAAAAGAATTAGATAAAGTAGTAGAACTAGATATATTAGAAGTAGAACCAATGTTAAATCAACCTAGAAAAAAATTTGATAAAGAAAAATTAGAAGAATTGGCAAGTTCTATAAAAGAACAAGGTGTTTTACAACCTATATTAGTTGTAAAAACTGAAAATGGTTATACTATTGTAGCTGGTGAGAGACGTTGGAGAGCTTCAAAGCTTGCTGGATTAAAGAAAATACCTGCAATAATAAAAGATTATACAGATACAAAGAAAAAACAGGTAGCATTAATTGAAAATATACAAAGAGAAGATTTAAACGTAGTAGAAGTTGCAAAAGCAATAAAAGAACTTATGGATATTGATGGATATACTCAAGCAGAAGTTGCTACGCTTACAGGAAAAAGTCTTTCAACAGTATCTAATATTACTCGTTTATTAAAATTACAAGATCAAATTTTAGATTATGTATTAGATGGAAAATTAGTAGAAGGCCATGCTAGAGCTCTTTTGGCAATAAAAGATGAAGATAAACAATTAGAAGTTGCTAAAAAGGTAATAGAAAAAAATCTTACTGTAAGAGATATAGAAAAAATAGTATATGGTGCAGAAGATTATAATAGAAAGAAAGAAAAAAAACAACCCAAAAATATATATTATAAAAATCTTGAAGAAAAACTAAAAGGATATTTTGGATATAAAGTAAAGATAAATCCTAGTAAAAATCACCAAAAACTTGTTATAGAATATAACGATGATGAGGGATTAGAAAGCATATTAAATAAGTTAAAAATTAAATTATAGGTGAAGATAGTATTATGGATAAAAATAGAGAAGAAGCGGCTAGGGCAATATTACTTGTAAATAATGATATTGTAACAATAAAAAGGACTAAATATAATGGAGATTCTGAATATGTATATTATACATTACCAGGAGGACACGTTGAAAAAGGCGAAACTTTTGAGGAAACCGTTATAAGAGAAGTTGAAGAAGAATTAGGTATAAAAGTAAAAATAGAAGAAGAATTTATGTCTATTTACAATGAAGATATAGATAAATATGAAAAATTTTACTTGTGTGAATATGTATCTGGTGATATCGGAACGGGAACAGGTCCTGAATTTATTAATATTGATTTAAAAAAGTATGGTAAATATGAAATTGAATATATTCCTACAAATAAAATAAATGAGTATAATTTATTACCTAAAAATGTAAAATTAGAATTATCTAAAAAATTTAATTAAAAAGTACTTGACAAATCCAAAAAAACTGGTATAATTATATCTGTACCAAGTTTTTGGAAGAGTGTCCGAGTGGTTTAAGGAGCCAGTCTTGAAAACTGGTGATACCGAAAGGTACCGTGGGTTCGAATCCTACCTCTTCCGCCAAGTAATAGCGGGGATATTTTTAGTATTTCCGCTTAAAATATATATGGAGAAATACCCAAGTGGTGAAGGGGACAGTTTGCTAAACTGTTAGGTCTCGTTTTTGGGGCGCGAGGGTTCGAACCCCTCTTTCTCCGCCAAACTAAAGTCGCTGTAAAGCGGCTTTTTTTCTATTATAGGAAATATCGTTTTTTATGTTTTTTGGTTATTATATTTATTACTACACTAGAACATTTTATTAGATAATTCATAAACTATATGGAGGAGATAGAAGGGGGAAAAATGAATTTAAGAGAATTTGGAACATATGCTTTAAATATGAAAAGTTTGGCAAATCCTGAGCCTAACTACAAATACAAAGGAGAATGTGTAAGTTTTATACAACAATATTTGTATTTAGTATTAAATATACCTTTTAAGGCAAGAGGAAATGCAAAAGATTGGGCTACAAATGAAGATGTTCTTAAATATTTTAATAAATTGTCTAGTAGTGAAAGATTAATGCCAGGTGATATCTTAGTATATGATGGTAATTATGGAGCTGGATATGGTCATATGGGGTTAATTGATGCTAATGAAAAATATATGGATCAAAATGGAATAAAATCAAGAGAAGTAGGAGTAAAAGATTTACCATTTCCAAACTATATATGTATTTTAAGATATAAAGGAAATTTGAATGTGGGAAATACTTTTAACGTAAGGGTAGATAAATCAGAGGCAAACGTAAGAAGACAACCAAATACTAATTCCGAACTTGTAATGCAACCAGGTGGACAAGATTGTTTAAGAAAAGGAGATGTGTTTGCTGCAGTTGGTATTGTAGTTGGAGAAAACATTAGCGGAAATAACATATGGTATAAGAGTAAAAAAGGAAATTATGTATGGTCAGGAGGACTTACAAAAATATAGCAGGGAATATCCCTGCTATTTATATTAAATATCTATCTATTCGAGGAGATAGTTTAGAAATAATTTCATAACTAATAGTATTTGATAGCTTAGATATTTTTTCTACATCTTCACTATCTCTTATAACTGTAACAAAGTCACCTACATTTATTTTACTTTTTATATTAGTTATATCTAACATACACATATCCATACATATATTTCCAACAATTTTGGCTTTTTCATTTCCTATATGTACATAGTAATTATTTGATACATTTCTTGGCAGACCGTCTGCATATCCAATTCCAATTGTTGCAATCTTACTTCCTTTTTTGGCTGTATAACTTCCATTGTAGCTAATTTTAGAATCATTATTAAATTCTTGTATTCTTAATACAGGTGATTTTAAAGTCAAAATTGATTTAATGTTGCCATTGCAATTTTCTTCTAAATATCCATAAAGTAACATTCCTGGTCTTACGTGAGTAAATTGATATTTATTATATCTTAATATACCATAACTATTTAAGACATGTATATAATTAAATTTAAATCCTAAATTTTGTAGTTTGTTTAAAATATTATCAAACTTTTCTAACTGCTTTAATGTGTAATTTTCATCAGAATCAGCGCAAGATAAATGAGTATAAATTCCATCTATTATTATATTATTAAAATTATTTTTTATTATCTCAATATTGTTATATATATTATCTTCTGTAAATCCTAATCTGCCCATTCCGGTATCTATTTTTATGTGAATTTTTATTAATTTGCTATGTTTTTTAGCTTCATTGTTAAGCTTTTCTAATAATTCAATATTTGAAACACTTACAGATAAATTATATTTTATTATATCATTTATATCTTCAGTTATAAATTGAGATGTAACTAAAATATTAGATAAGATACCATTTTGCCTTAAAAAGACACCTTCTTTTACTAAGGCTACCCCATAATCAGTTACACCTAAAGTTTCTAAATATTTTGTTATTTCTATCATTCCACACCCATAGGCATTTGCTTTTACCATGGCAATAATTTTTGTTGTAGGATTTAAAAATTTATGAATATATTCTAAATTATTTTTTAAGTTTTCTTTATTTATATATAGTTTTGAAGACATTTTACACCTCTATTTTTCTTTTAGCAATGTTATATTAGTAACGTATATAATTTCACAAGCTCCATCTCCTGTATCATTTCTTGATGTACTTGTAGTCCAATAAAAATTTTTATTATCTATAGTTTGATATACATTTACCAAATAACCTTCTATTTTTACATAGTCATTTTTTCTTAGCTTTAAGGCTTGTTTTTCTATTTTTTTATTTGCAGGAATAATATGATTGTTTGAAAAAGAATTAGAAACTTCATCCACTGAAATTTTAGATATATCATTTATTTTAAAATATAAAAACCTTGAACCAAGAGAATAGAATTCTAATATGTCACTATAACTATCTTTTGGAGAAAGTTTTCCCCAACCAATTCCTAGATCGAGCGGAGATAAATTGTTAAAATTATTTTCTGATAATATTTTTGATCTAAAAAATTTATGAACTTCTAGTATTCTTCCTGTAATTTCATATTTGGCTATTCTGTCTATTTTAAAATGACTATCTTTTACATCCATATAAATTGTATCACTATAATCAGTTTGAATTGGTTCGCTTATATTTTCTAGACTCTCAACCTTGACTTTTGGAATATTTCTATATATTTTAGAAAAAAACATTATAAATAGTACTATTAGTATTCCAAATATAAGAATAATATTTTTAATTTTTTGATTTTTATCAAATTGGTTTTCAGCGTTTGAAATTTCCATAATATCACCATGATAATTATATTTTATAATAGAAAATTAGTCAAGAAAAAACTAAGCCATTGGCTTAGTTTAAATGTTTATAAAAAATATAGAATCTATTAGAGAAATTACTTCTGAAATAAGTAAGAATATTCCGCAAAGTCTAGCAATAGTTACTGCTGTTCCAAATGGGTTAAATATTATAAGTAAACCAGCTATAAATAATACTATAGATAGTACTAGAGCAACAGCCCATTTTGATGTAAGACTTTTGATATTAAATGCAATTTGAAATTTTATTATACTCTCTATTATGATCCATGCACCAATTATAAATGGTAATATACTATTAACAAGAACTGGATTTACAAATAAAACTATTCCTGCTATTAGACTAACTACACCTTGCACTAATTCAAAACTAAAAGAATCTAATTTTCTACTAGTTGCAAAGTAAGTTATAAAATGTACAATTCCATTTAATATTAGTACACACCCAAATAATTTTACTACAAATATAAGTGATTCATCTGGCTTTATTATTAAAAATAAAGATAGAATTATTAATAGTAGTGAAATTGCAATTGAATTTTTACTATATCTTTTTACAAAAACTTCCATATGTTACCTCCAATTTTTTATTATTATAACACAATAGAAAAAAATATTGAATATAAATTATAAAAAAATGAAAATTTGAATATATTTTGTAATATATGGGGGATTAATATGTTTGATTATTTTGTATTCTTTGTTTTAATGACTCTTATTGGAAGTATTGGTAGTGGTATAGGAGGAATGTTAGGGGGTATTGTAAGAGTAAATAAAAAGTGGAAGATATCCGCTATAATGGACATAACTTCTGGTATAATGACAGGAATTGTTTGTTTAGATATGATTCCTGAAAGTATAAACGCATATAACAAATTAGTTTGCCTTTTAGGTATTATACTTGGAACAATCTTGATTCTTATTATTGATATGTTTGTTGTAAAATTTAATAAAGAAAATAATAAAATTACTTCTCTTATAATAATGTTGTCAATGGCAATTCATAATATGATAGAAGGACTTGCTATTGGTTGTAGTTTTTCATATTCATATGATCTTGGAATAGCAGTAATGATTTCTATAATATTACATGATATACCAGAAGGTAGATTTCAAATTAGACAGTATGTGTGATAAAACAATTTGAATTTATAAAAAATATATAAATTTCAGAGTTTGAAAGAATTTTGAAATTTATTTTTTAGCTATTGACAAAAACAAATGTTTTGCGTAAAATTATAATAGATATTTAAAAGGTAATCAGGTAGAAAATAAACTTTGAAGGGAGTTTTACATAATGGAAAATGAAATAAATGAGCAAAATAATTTTATAATGTATACAACAGATGATGGACAAGTTGATATTGAAGTGAGATTAGAAGAAGAAAATGTATGGCTTACTCAAAAATCAATGGCCGAATTATTTGAAACCACGAAACAAAATGTAAGCTTACATATAAAAAATATTTTTGATGAAAAGGAATTAGATGAAAATGCAGTTGTAAAGGAAAACTTGACAACTGCTAAAGACGGAAAAAACTATAAAACAAAATTTTATAATTTGGATTTAATTATAGCAGTAGGATATAGAGTCAAATCAGTTCGAGGTACGCAATTTAGAATATGGGCAAATAAATTAATTAAAGAATATCTAATAAAAGGGTATAACCTTAATGTAAAAAGATTCAAAAACAATGGAGGAGGAACGTACTTTGAAGAGGTTTTAGAAAAAATTAGGGATATCCGTTCATCAGAAAAAGTATTTTGGAGAAAAATATTAGATATTTATGCTACAAGTGTAGATTATGATGCTAAAAATGAGCAAACAAGAGAATTTTTCAAAACAGTTCAAAACAAAATGCACTATGCCGTTCATGGTAACACAGCAGCAGAAGTAATATTTAATAGGGTGGATAGCGAAAAAGAGAATATAGGATTAACAAACTTTAAAGAAAATATGCCTACAAGAGCAGAAACTGAAATCGCTAAAAATTATTTGAGTGAAAAAGAATTGGATTTATTAAACAGAATGGTGTCAGCATATTTAGATGTTGCAGAGATTAATGCTTTAAATATGCATGCGATGACAATGAAAGACTGGGTAAAAGAACTAGATGGATTTTTAACTATGACTCATAAAGATATATTAGAAGGAGCTGGGACAATATCTCATGAAAAAGCATTAGAGAAAGCACATAAAGAATATGATAAATATATGAGAAATCATTTAACACAAGCAGAAAAAGATTATCTAGAAATAATGGGTGAAGATATAAAAAAGTTAAAATAATGCAAGAGTAAAATGCTAATTAAAGGATAAAAAAAGAAAGATAACTAGTAATTTTTTGTTATGATTGGAGGAATTTAAAATGAGAAAAATATGGAAGGAAATAACAATATTATTGATACAGTTATTTATGTTTTACAT
>CAJLBR010000010.1 GCA_905204915.1 uncultured Clostridium sp. | reverse complement strand
ATAGACGTCATAAAGTTAAAATAATTCATGGTAAAAATGGCGGCATATTAAGAAATGCAGTACATAATTATTTAAAAGAAAATCCAAACGTTATAAGCTACTCTTTAGGAGATTATTACGAAGGTAGTTACGGAGTCACAATTGCCTATCTTAAATAGTATTAGAATTATTTGAGGTTTACTTTTTTAATAAATTATGCTATAATATAGCGGTCGTAATTTTTTGTCCATTAATAATTTTAAGGAGGCTTTTATGGGTGCTATAAGTAAAACAGATCTCTATGTAATCATTCTTTTAATGTCTTTTAACTATGTCATGGCTGATTTTGACGATGGATTAAGATATTATCAAGAAGATGATAATCGGAGAAAGAGAAACATATTTGAAGTAATATTTGATATGACAAATTCATTTTGGTATTATTTCTCAATTTTCTTTAGAATTTAAACTTTTTTACACAGAGAAACTCCCCACCAATATTATTTGGTAGAGAGTTTTTTGTTTATACTTTTAAATAGCCTAAAAGTGCTTTTACGAGTGACATCTCCTCATTAGCAGTATATTTTTCCGATAAAATCTCATCCTTTAGTGCTAGATATTCTTTATAACATCTTATAAAGTTATCTGTCCTTTCCTCTATTTCTGTTATGATAGATTCTATTGCACTATGCAGTTGCTTATCATTCATCTCATATATAAGCAATTTTTTCTCTAGTTCTGCTAGATTATCATTACAAACCTGAGAAATTGAGTACGGGATAATAGCTTCGCACATAAAAAATAGAACTGCTTGATATTGTCGTCTGCTTAATTTCACTTCTTTCATTTTCATAAAATCATTAAGCATTTGTCTTCTAACTTTAAGCATAACATGCCCCTCCTATAATTAATTATAAATTATAATTTACTTTACACGTAATTAATATTATAACATTTTATAAGAGTTATGTCAATTAATATAGTATATTAATCATCGTATTCGTCAAATATATTTCCAACAATTTCTTCTAGAATATCTTCCATAGTAACAAGTCCTGTAATCTTTCTTCTATCATTGCTTACCAAAAACATTTGATCGTGTCTTTCTTTCATTAATTCAAAGACGTCGTCAATTATCTCTTTTTCATTTACGAATACTACATCCTCATCCATAAGTTTTCTAATATCAAACTTTTTATTACCTTTAGAGTAAGTCTTTATTATTTCTTTTACATTCAATATTCCAATTATATTGTCCAGTTTATCTTCATATACTGGGAACCTTGTATATTTAGAATTTTTGATTAAATCCATAACTTCTGATTTATTCATATTAACATCTATTACTTTCATGTCATCTCTTGGTGTCATTATTTTCTTAACTGGTAAATCATTCAATTTGAATATATTATAAATTAATTCTTTTTCAGATGCTTCTATAGTACCATCTCTTTTACCTTCCTCAATCATCATTTTAATTTCTTCTTCTGTAACTTTTTCTTCTTCATTTTCTTTTATACCAAGAATTTTTGAAATAATATTAGTAGAAAAAGTTAAAATCCACACGAAAGGATAGGTTACTTTCATAAGTATGTAAATCATGTTAACATATCTAAATGCTATTTTTTCACTTTTTGTCATAGCAATTCTTTTTGGTATTAGCTCGCCAAATACTAGTGTAAAATAAGAAAGTATACAAGTCACTAAAATTACTATTACTGTTTTAAGTGTTGCTTCTGATGCCCATGAAACAGAAATTCCTGCTACGATTTTGTCTGCAAAGGCTTCAGCAGCAAAGGCACTAGCTAAAAACCCCGCTAAAGTTATACCAATTTGTATTGTGGCAAGAAAAGCACTTGGCTTTTCTAATAACTTTCTTATCTTTTTTGCTTTATTTCCTTTAGCATCATTTTTTTGACTCATTTTTTTAATTTTTAGCTTATTAAGAGATAAAAATGCTATCTCAGATGAAGCAAATATTCCATTTAAAAATATTAGTAAAATAAGAACTAAAATTTGTACTAGCATATAAATTAAACATCTCCATTATCTTTAATTATTGATTCAAGAGCTCTTGCAATTTGATCAGGACATGAAGTATCTCTCATACCACATTTTATTCCCTTTAATTTTTTAATAGCATCTTCTATTTTCATTCCTTTTAGTAGTGAAGCAATTCCTTGTAGATTTCCACTACATCCGCCTATAACTTTTATTTCATTAATAATACCATTATCAATATCAATTATAAATTCTCTTGAACAAACGCCTTTAGGACTATAATTATAAATCATTGTGTATCACTCCTATCTTATGCCTTATCTTGGCTTCCTAAAACATCAACTATTTTATGCTTTACCATATCTTTTACTGCAGTTCTTGCTTGTGATAAATAGGTTCTTGGATCAAATACTTCAGGATGGTTAGCAAAACATTCACGAATATTAGCAGTCATTGCTAAACGAATATCACTATCAATATTTATTTTACATACTGCCATAGTAGCCGCCTTTTTCAAAAGCTCTTCATCTACGCCTTTTGCACCTGGAATATTACCACCGTATTCATTGCACATTTTTACAAACTCTTGTGGAACAGATGAAGCTCCATGTAATACAATTGGATATCCTGGTAATCTTTTTGATATTTCTTCTAATATATCAAATCTAAGTTTTGCTTCTCCTTTGAATTTGTAAGCTCCATGGCTTGTTCCAATGGCTATAGCCAGTGAATCACATCCTGTTTCTTTTACAAATCTTTCAGCCTCTTCTGGTGAAGTAAACATTGCATCCTCGTCTGAAACATTTACATCATCTTCAATACCAGCAAGTTTTCCTAATTCGGCTTCAACTACAACACCTCTTGCATGAGCATATTCAACTACTTGTTTAGTAATTCTTACATTTTCATCAAAATCATATTTTGAGCCATCAAACATGACAGATGTAAAGCCACTATCAATACATTCTTTGCAAATCTCAAAATCTGCACCATGATCAAGATGAAGTACAACTGGTATATCTACTCCACTTTGATTATTACATTCTATAGCAGCTTCAACCAATTTCTTTAAGTAAATTGGATTTGCATACTTTCTTGCACCTGCAGAAACTTGCAAAATTACAGGAGAGTTAGTCTCTCTTGCAGCCTCCATAATTCCCTGTACAATTTCCATATTATTTACATTAAATGCACCTATTGCATAATGACCTTCATATGCTTTTTTAAATAATTCTTTTGTTGTTGTAAGTCCCATATATCTTCCCCCTATTAATTCATTTTCCTAACCATGACGTTATCATCTTTTTCTTTGTCTTTATTTCTCATACCATTTAATTTCTCATTTAGTTCATTTGATCTTTCACGGTAGCTTGCTTTTAAATTTGATATTCTATCATCTGCTGTTCTATCAAGTCCCATATTATCTTTTTTATCATTTTCAATATCTTCTTTTCTCTCATCAACATTTTTGTCTTCTTTATCTACTTCTTCATTTACGTCTTGAGGCATCTCTTCAATTTCTTCAAATTCAACTGATGTTATTCCAGCCATTTGTTCTGCCATTTTCAAATGTGATACAGCTTCATTGTAATCTCTTATATCTCCAGTGCTTTCAAATTTAGCAAAACAAGAATCTGCCATTTTTTGTTGTTCTTCTATAGAATTTATTAAATTTTGACTCATTTGATTATTTTGCATATCAACTTTATCTTCTATTCTCTCTTCTTGTTTATTAGTATATTCATCAAGAGCCCCGTTTTTAGAATCTATTACTCCTTTTTTATACTTTTGTCTTTCATATTCATTACCAACTACTCTATCACGTGTTATATCAGTTTTTTGTTTTTCTTCTACCTGTCTTGTAAGTTCAACTATATCTGGATTTAAAGATCTTAGTTCAACAATCTTATCTGCATACATTTGTTGTAATTTAGCCATTTCTTGTTCAAAATCCTCAGTATTCATTAAACTTGCATTTGCACTTCTCCATGATATTTCTTCAGCAATTCCATTTAATTCATCATTTAATTGTTTTACTCTATCTAAATTTGCTTCAGTTTTTGCATAAACAATTCTTTCATTTTTTTGGTCTCTTGCAAAACATTTGTTTTCCTCTTCTTTTATTTTTTCATCATCTTGAGTTATAAGATTTCCTGTATATCCTTTGTATTGTAAATCTAACTTCTTAATATATCTTTCATACATTATAAGTTTTGTATCCATTCTATCGCCATTTGTAAGTTCACCTGTTTTTACTTGTCCATTAACACCAGTATATAAATCTTCTCTTAATTTATGATATTCTTCTAATGTATGTTCATATACGGCTTTTACTACTAGTGCTTTTAGCATATCTGTAGTAACGTCCTCTTCACTTTTAGCTTCTTCTTTTATCTTTTCTTTTTCTTCATTAGTTAAGTTTTCTTCTTTAGCTATTTCTTCAGTTCTTTCGCTAATTTCTTCTTGTCTTTCTTCTTCTAATACATCTTCTCTAGTTTTGCCATCTAATCTTTGTGATATGCTCTCTAAAACCATAGGATCTTTTTTAATGGCATCATTAAACTCTTCTTGTAAATCTTTTCCTTCTCTTTCTAAAATTATTCTTTCTGCTTCATCACGATTGAAAAAATGATTTACAAATTCAGATGAATGATTTGTAAAATCCACATCTACTCTTTCTTGTAAAATTTCATCGATAATATCATCAATTTCTTTTTTATTTTTTTCTATATAATCCATAAAATCCTCCTTCCAGGCATATCATAATTTATACTTTGATATGTCCTTATATTACTATTTATTATTTACAAATTTAGTACAAAAACTAGGTCTATGTATTGGTGTAAGTCCGTACTCTTTTATTGCTGCAATATGTGCCTTAGTACCATATCCTTTGTGTTTTGCAAAGCCATATTCTGGATATACTTTATCATAATCATACAACATTCTATCCCTTGTAACTTTTGCTATTATTGATGCGGCTGCAATAGACTCAGACTTGGCATCTCCAGATACAACAGTACTTGCCTCTATATTTATGTCAATCATCTGATTTCCATCTATTAAAACAAAGTCTGGTTTTACAGATAATTTAGATATTGCTTCTTTCATAGCCATTTTAGTTGCATTTAATATATTTACTTCTTCAATTACATCGACATCTGATATTCCCACTCCAACGGCAACAGCTTCATTAATTATCTTATCATATAACATTTCCCTTTTCTTTTCACTAAGCTTTTTGGAATCATTTACCCCTTCTATCTTATAATTTTCAGGTAATATAACAGCAGCAGCTACTACAGGGCCGCAAAGTGGTCCACGACCAGCTTCATCAACTCCAGCTATTAATTTATAGCCTTTTTCGTAAAGGTCATTTTCTATCTTTAACATTTCTTCAAGTCTTTTTTCTTCAACATCTTTCATTAATCTTCCTCCAAATTTAAGCATTCTTTATACACATCATTTTTATTTAAGCCCTTTTCTTTAGCCACCTTTTTTATAGCTTCTTTTTTAGATAGGCCATTTTTAATTTCTTCTTTTACTAAATCTAAATTTGATTTTTCGTTTAATTCCATTAATTTCTTTTCTCTTATTTCTTCTTCAGATTTTCCCTCTATTATTAAAACTATTTCACCTTTGATGCCATTTTTTTCTATATTATCTATTGCTTCTTCAAAAGTAGTAGAAATATATTCCTCATGTATTTTAGTAAGTTCTCTAGCTATACATATTTTTCTATTTCCAAGTACTTCTAGCATATCTTTTAAAGTGTATAATATTTTGTGAGGCGCTTCATAAAAGATTATAGTTCTAGTTTCGTTTTTTAAAACTTCTAGCTTAGCTCTTCTTTGCTTTTTGCTTACTGATAAAAATCCTTCAAACACAAATCTTGTAGCATCTAGTCCACTACCAACAATCCCAGTAACAAAAGCTGTAACACCTGGAATAACCTCTATATCATAGTTATTATCCCTTAGATATTTTACAAGATTTTCACCAGGGTCGGAAATAATTGGCATTCCAGCATCTGATACTAACGCTATATCATTTCCTTCTTCTAGAAGTTCTATAACATAGTTTAACTTTTCCTTTTCGTTATGTCTATGATAACTAATCATTTTTTTAGATATGTCCAAATGATTTAATAGCTTTAATGTTTGTCTAGTATCCTCAGCCAAAATTATATCAACTTTTTTTAAAGTATTTATAGCTCTTAGAGTTATATCTTCTAAGTTTCCTATTGGTGTTCCAACCACGTATAATTTTCCTAATTTATTATTTATCATTCTATTCACCTATAATAATAAATTATATAATAAAAATCCTCTATTTTCAATAATTTGTGAACAATATAAATAATAAAAAATAAAAAGTGCAAAGAAATTAATCTTTGCACTTATAAGCTTTAGAGCCACTTTCCACCTATATTATCTATCGGAAAGTATTTAGCCTCCACAAAAGCTGCGACCGCTTCACGTGACGTTGCTGTTGCCAAAACCTTTTCAAGCTTGAACTTTACTGCAACGTAACCATCAAATGGCCCCTTTCTTATGACAAAAACCTCTGGAATAGACATTGACGAATTTGGGAAGTCTTTCTTAAATTCTTCTCCCAAAAAATTTATAGTCTCTACGTCCATCCGATTACTTGTGCTAACTATAGAAAGCCAGCATCCTTCAATTATGAATCTTACAACGTTCATAATTTTTCCTCCTCAAAAATTTTTACAGGTTTGTTTGTTGTCAATGCAAAAGGAATTATATCATTCTTTGACACAAATGTCAATATGTTTACATAATTTTATATTAACAAATAAAAAATAAGGTGCAAAGATTATCTCTTCACACCTTGTTAAATTATACTTTTATGTAGGAAAAGTACTTTTCACATACACCTGAAAATTTATGCCTTTTCTCCTTTTCAATAGAATTCAACGGAACTGCAACAGCCAGTCTGTCGCTAGCAAATCTGCCGGTCATCCGCACAATATTTACTGTTTCAATATTCTTAAAGCCAGGAATTTCTTTTTCAAGAAAACCATTTATCTCTTCCATAAGCTGAGGGCTTAAAACTTTTGAACCGCTTATGTAAAAAGCCAAATTTCCTTTTGCGATTTTTACAAAATTAGTATTCTGCATGTGTCTTCCTCCAATTCACAATTATGTATATGTTGCCAAAAAACTTGTGGAAGTATTATATCACTATTAAAGTTGAAAAGCAATAGTTTTACATAATTATTTGCTTATACCGTACATTTTATATACTTCTTCTGTATATTCGCCGGTACTAGTGTACTCAATTAATGGAGGCAATATTTTTAGTTCATTTCCCCCTTTTTTAGAATATTCAACCAAAACAATGCTTGGGGACATGTCTACTTTTGGATAAACAAATCTAATATATTTTGGTTCCATATTATTTTTTCTTGCCAGTGTAATGAGGTCTGCCAATCTCTCAGGTTTGTGAACCATATATAGCTTCCCCTTAACATTAAGCAGCTTATTAGCACAAATAAATATATCCTCTAATGTACATTTTTCTTCATGTCTAGCAATATATTTTACATCAGTCGGATTTATAATTCCTGTTCCAATTGCTTTATAAGGCGGATTACAAGTTATTATATCTACTTTATTTGATAAATCATTTTGATATATAAAATCTTTAATGCTATTTACGTTTTTTATGTCTTCATTAAGTATTTTAATATCATTTTGTAAATCATTCATTTTAATATTTTCACTCAGCAAGTCGTACATTTCTTTTTGTAGCTCTACAGCATATACTTTTTTTCTTTTCTGCTTTGCATTTACTATTATTGGAATAACCCCACTACCAGAACATAAATCAACTATTACATTCTTAGAACTATTAGATTTTACAAAATTAGCCAACAAAATACTATCCATTCCAAAACAAAAATAGTCTGTATCTTGAACAACTTTTAAATTATCAATTCCTAATTCATTTACTCTTCTACTCAAATGTCTATCCTCCTATATATAATTTTAATACATTAAGTTAACTGAAATTATATCATGCATTTATTAAAGTGTAAAGAAAAAATAGAGCTAAAAATTTAGCTCTATTTAAATTGATTAAATATTTACTTCAATATGTTTTTTATTAAATTTTCAAGTGTACGTTCTCCTCTTATCATTTCACGTTTTCTATCTGACATTTCACCACTGGTGATACCAACATATGCATACGATTTTACTTGTTCTAAAGAAAGCCCATTTTCAAATCCAGAAATAATTTCTTCCATCTGCCACATACTAAATTCCGGTTTTGCAACTACCTCAATCTGCTTAAAAGATAGTCCCTTTTGGAATCCTTCGCAGATCATTCTCATTTGTGTTACATCAAATTTATTATCTGCGTACTTTTTGACTTTTTCTATCGATAATCCTTGTAAAAAGCCATTTAATATTTCTGACATTTTAGCCTCACTAAATTCTGTTCTAGCATACACTAAAACCTGTTCTTCAGACAAACCATTTTCAAGTCCTACACGTATTTTTATCATCTGAAAAAGATTAAATCCAAACTTTGAATATAATTCAACTTGTTCGAAATTAAGTCCTTTTTCAAAACCTAAACGCATCTGTTGCATTTTATAATCACTGTAATTTGGTTTTGCATATGTTGCAATTTGTTCTTCTGACAAACCGTGTTCAAATCCTAAACGAATTTCTTTCATACACAAAGGATCGATTTTAGGATCGGCGTACATCTTAACCTTTTTAATATCAAGCCCTGCTTCCAACCCCATACGTATCTCTTGTATTTGATTCTTAACATACCCACCATCGAGATATATTTTTATTTTTTCCATAGATAAGCCATGAATCAATCCCAAACATATTTCTTTTCTTTCGATAAAATTATATCTAGACTGTATCAAAATGTATTGCCCAACTTTCTCTAATGGCACACCAGCTTCAAACAATGTTCTAATTGCTTTCATGTCATCAGAAGTAAATTCTGGTTTGGTGTATAGTGCAATCTGTTCTTTTGACAAACCTGATTGAAGACCATTACGTATTTCAGTCATCTGATTAGCTACGTATTGACAATTTGCATATACTCCTACCTGTTCGAAAGTTAATCCATTTTCGAATCCTTCTCTTATTTCTGCCATCTGACTATACATAAATTTTGAATCAGCGTATACCTTAACTTGGTTAACAGATAGACCATGATTAAAGCCTAATATTATTTCACGCACCTGAAAATAATCAAATTCAAACTCTCTTTCAAGTTTAACACAAACTTTAATTTGTTCTAATGTAAGATCAAACTCAACGTAATTCCGAAAATTTGCAATCTGCTCTTTAGAATCATAAATACTTGGCATTATTTCCAACATATACTCAAGTATTTCCTTAATATTATCTTTTCTCGAAAAAATAATATTTTCCCATTTGGTTCTAGAATCTTTTTCAAGCATTTCAATTAAAGCATCAATATTTTCCATAAAACTATCGCTCCTTTAAATTATTAATTGGATTAATTAAACTTACGATTGAAATTATATCATTATTTAATACATAAGTCAAATATTATGTAATGTTTTTAGCTCTATTTTAAACAATAAAGTTACTTAAAGCTATTTTTAAAGCTATACAATTAGTATGTAACGCTATCAAATGGTATATTGACAATCCTGAATTATTATGATAAGTATTTTATGATGTAAAATGAAATTAAATTATATTATAGAAAAAAATGATGAAAATAAAGAATTAAAGCAAATATTAAAGAAAAAGTTATATATTTCGAATATTTTACTATTAAAACTAAAAAATACTAAAAGTATATTTGTAAATAGCATTCCTACATTTGTAACTTATAAAGTAAAAGAAAATGACTCTATATTAGTTGATTTTGACAATATGTACAGCATCATAAACAAAGAGCAAGAAAAATTTTCAGATAAATATATAACTTTTAAAAATCAATTAGAAATACTGTATGAGGATGAATATTTACTTATTGTAAATAAACCTCCTTATTTGCCTGTACATCCATCTTCCAGCCATTATGAAAATACTCTATCAAATTATGTTGCTTACTACTTAGAAACTCAAGGAATATACCAAATCCATATAGTAACAAGATTAGACAAAGATACATCAGGGGTTTGTATATTTGCCAAAAATGAATATATACAAGAATTATTTGTTAGAAAAAAAGAAATTATAAACTTTAAAAAAGAATACTTGGCCGTAGTAAATGGTATAGTACAAAAAGACCACGATATATTAGAACTTCCAATTGCCAGATCAAGTAATTCTATAATTACAAGAGAAGTAAATTCAGATGGTGATTTTGCAAAAACAGAATATACAGTAATTAATAGAAATCATTCAAAAAATTATACTGTTTTAAATATCAAACTGCATACCGGCAGAACTCATCAAATAAGAGTACACATGTCGCATATAGGCCATATTTTACTTGGAGATGAATTATACGCCATAAAACATAAATACGAAGGAAATATTCGTGAATATATAAAAAGACAAGCTCTTCATGCTTATAAAATCACATTTAATCATCCAATTACTAATAAAATAGTATGCGTAGAAGCGCCTATTCCAGAAGATATAAAAAATTTAATATAAACATAAAAACACGGGTACAAATAGAAACGTACCCGTGTCAAAAAAATATGTATTGCTAAAATTAAAGCAATATTTTTGTACATAGCAAAAAGCTTATGTACTTAATAATATTATTTACTATTTTTTTAATATTATACTTTTATTTTAATTTTTTAATAAGAATTTGGATTTTTTGAAACAACAAAATTCACATTCTTATTTTTTATCTTTTCATATTTTTTTATTTTACTGTATATCAAATTATAAGATTCACTGTTAAGTTTTGATTTTAGTAAAATATTCATTCTATATCTATTATTAATTCTTTGAACAAATGGAGACTTTGGCGAATATACTTTATATATTCCACTTTTTTCTTCTGATAATATATTATACAATATTTCACATTCTTTTTTTAATAAATTTAAATCTTTAGATGATAATTCAAAAAGAACAAGATCCATAAAAGGCGGATATTGAAACATTTTTCTAAAATCTATTTCTAAATTATAAAAATCTACATAAGAATTATTTATTATTGATTCTATTACGTGATTATTAGTATCATTCGTTTGAATTATTACTTTACCACTATACTTTCCTCTTCCAGCTCTTCCAGCAACTTGATAAATATTTTGAAAAGCCTTTTCACTAGCTAAATAATCATTCATGTTTAAAAGACTATCTACTCCCAGTATACCAACTAAAGTTACATCAGAAATATCATGTCCTTTAGCAATCATTTGTGTTCCAATCAAAACATCAATATCTTCATTTCTGAATTTATCTAATATTTTTTGATGAGAATTTTTTGCTACAGTCGTGTCTGCATCCATTCTTAAAACTTTTATCATTGGAAACAATTCTCTTAATTCTTCTTCTACTTTTTGTGTACCAATACTTCCAGAAGAAATATGGTCACTTCCACATTTAGGACATGTTCTTACATTTTTCTCTACATGATTACAATAATGACAAAGTAATAAATCATTCTTTTTATGATAAACTAAAGCCACATCACAGTTAGGACACTTAAAAATATGAGAGCAATTCTTACAAGTAAGATATGATGTATACCCTCTTCTATTTAAAAATATCATTGTTTTTTTCTTGTTTTTTATATTACTTTCTATTTCTTCTTTAAGTCTATTACTAAATAATGAAACATTTCCAATTACTTTTTCATTTTTCATGTCTATAGTAATAATTTCTGGTAAAGTAGATTCTCCAGGTCTGTTAAGTAGTTCAACTCTTTCTAATTTTTCTTTATTAACAGAACTTTTATAATAATCTGTTACTTCTGGAGTAGCACTTCCTAATACTAAAACCGCGTCTGTTTTTTTACATATAAAAGATGCTACTTCTTTTGTTGAATACTTCGGCGTAGTTGAAGAATAATAGCTGGAATCATGTGCCTCATCAATAATCACAATTCCAAGATTATCGATAGGTGAAAAAATTGCAGAACGTGCACCAATAACTATATTTACCTTTCCTCCTTTTATTTTTTTATATTCATCTTTTCTCTGAGAAATTGTCATTTTGCTATTAATTACAGCTATATTATCACCAAATCTAGCAACAAATCTAGCAAGTGTTTGATGAGTAAGTGATATTTCAGGAATAAGCATTATAGCTTTTCTACCTTGATTTATAGTCTTTTCAATAAGTTCTAAATATACTTCCGTTTTACCACTCCCAGTAACACCATATAGTAAAAATTCTTTATGCTCGTTATTTATAATTGATCTACTTATTTTACTTACAGCCTCTGCTTGTTCCTCGGTTAATTCTTTTTTATCATACTTGGATTTTAAATCTAAATTATCAAATACTTCATTTTGAATTTCAATTTCTTCATATCTTATATATCCATTTTTCTCTAAAGTATTTACTATATTTTTTGAAATTGAAAGTCCTTCAACTATGTCATCTATTAAAACAAAATCATTTTGAGCTAAGAATCTTAATAATCTTATGTGATTTGCACTAGTGATCTTTCCATCTTCAATAAACGACTCTATTTCTTCAGTAGAATAATTTAGCAATACTCTCTTATTCTTTTTTGTTTTTAAACTTTTAGAACTATTTTTAGATCCTGTTCCAGGTGGTAACATTAACTTTAATGCATCATAAACATTACAAAAATATATATGAGATATGTATTTTGCAAGTGATAACTTATCTTCATCTATATATGAATACTCATCTAAAACTGAGCTTATTTCTTTTAACTCATAACCTTTGCTTTCGTAGTCTTCATCATCTATTATCTTAACTATTATTCCTTCTTCTTGATTTTTAGAACGCCCGAAACTCACTGCTACCCTTTTACCAATTTCTATATCATTTTCTAAATCCATTGGGACCAAATAATCAAATACTTTATTTAATGTTTTCACAGATGTATTTATTAATACTTTTACTACCATATCCTACCTCTTTTTAAATATTATATAAAACATTAGTTTGAAAGTCAAGGAAAAAAATACACTCTAAATGTATTTAATACATTTAAAGTGTTTAAGTAATTTATTCCATTTGTTTTGACAAAAATTTAGCAGCAGCTTGAGCTAATTTGTATTCTACATTAGTTATGTTCTTTTTATAATCTGTTGAAAACATTATAACAGAACCAATAACATCCGCATCTGAAATAATTGGAACAACAATTTGTGCATGATATTTAGCAGGATTTTCATCTTCTATAATTGGCATAACGCGTTCTTCCTTATTAGACCATATTGCTCTATCTTGCATTATTGTAATAACATGTTCACTTATATTCTTTTCTAAATAATCAGCTCTTCTTGTACCAGCCACAGCAATAATTGTTTCTGTATCAGAAATACATACTACAAAATCTGATATATCAGATAAAGTCTCTGCGTACTGTTCTATTATTTCAAGAAGCTCTCCCATTGGGGCATATTTTCTTAAAACTATTTCCCCTGTTTTTTCAATATAAATTTCCAGGGGATCTCCCTCTCTTATTTTTAAATTTTTTCTGATTTCCTTTGGTATTACAACTCTTCCTAAATCATCTATTTTTCTAACGATACCGGTAGCTTTCATATTTACCTCCTAAGTTACTAGTATTATTATGTTTTATTAAACAAATATTATACATATTTTTATTAATTAACATATTATGTTTGATTTCAAACGTTATATGTTAATTATATATTTTTTACTAATATTTGTCAACACTAAGAGAGTTGCTTTTTAAAATAAAAGTCTATTTTCTTACATTATACTTATGCGATAAATCAGTAATAGCTTTTGAAATGTTCATAAGAAGAACTTGCTTCATAGTTTTATTCTTTGTATTATTATTAAGAATTATTATATCAGATAAACGTTTTAAATTTTTATATTCTAATACAAATAGATCTTTATTATCTTTATATCTTTCTTGAAGCATATTCACAATGTTGTATAAATCATAATTTTGTGTTAGATCTAATTTATCATATAAATCATCCATATCGTACCTTGAAAAAACAGGTAATGTACTAAATTCTGATAATATCAATCTGTAAAATTCTTGAATGTCACTTGGTATTAGCTTGAATAATTTTTCTGCTTTAGTTGTTGCTAGTTCTTGAATAGTTGTTTCTTTGATTCTAATATATTCTTGTTTTATTTCCTCAATATCTTTTTCTGAAGAATTAAAATCAATATCAAAATCAATCTTATCTTCCTCAAGGTTAGAACTATTAAGAGAAGAAATTTGCATACCTAAAATAAATTTTTGTTTTAAATCATTTCCATCTATTTCAATAAGTCCCATATTTATTAATGATTTAAAAATAGCGTACAATTTTACATGCTCTTTAAATGCAACTTTTCCTTCTTTAACTTCATCCAAAACTTGCTTCCACAAAATATCAAAATCGGTATCAGAAAGTTTAAAATATTCACCACTTAATATAGTTTTATATTTAAGAGCTTTTTCTTCTTTTTCCTTCTTTTCTGGAGCAGTCAAAGCCTCTTCCATATTTTCTTTAAATACTTTTTCATCGAAAAATCTAGTTCTTATATATATTTCTATAAATTTAAAGAATCTATACCCTGATGACATATTAAAGAAATATTTATTATCAAATTCTCTTAAATAAAATTGATTATTTTCATTTAATATTTTTGATGTAAAAATAATTGAATCATACTCTTCGTTACTATCTATTGCCTTTAGCTTTTCTTTACTAATATTTCCAGCCTTTATTTCAAATGAAACAGCAATAGTAAATATAAGCATATTTTTTAATAATTGAACTGGAGTATCTGGATAATTATACTTTACCTCATTAAATATTTTTTCAAAGTCATTTAATGAATGCTTTAATATTCTCAAATTTCTAGTATTAGACTTTTTAAATGTAGATATTATAAGATGTGTGTTTCTTTTATAAAAGTCGGTTAATTCCTCGTTATATGCGTATTTCATTATCATACCACTAAGTATGTAAGCATATTCAGGAACATATTCAAAAGTTTCACCTATAAGTTTTTCTTTTATTCTTTCATAATCATTTGCTGTATCAAAAATTGAAGATATTTTGTCTTCTAATAAGTTTACTAAAGGTTTAGATTTGGAAGTTGTTTTATCTCCACCTAATTTTTTCTCTTCCTTAGTAACTAAATTTCCCTCTTTATCAAGTATATAAGAAGCTATAAAAGTTTTAAATTCCTTATTTGTATTTTTAAATTTAGTAGCCAGCTCTTTTTCATTACAAATAAGTATTGTTTTTATTCCATCATGTTCAACAAAATTATTTATATATCCTAAAATATCAATTACATCAACATTTGCTCTTTCCAAGTCATCAAAACATAGAATTTTATCATCAATAGCAAATAATTTTGAAAAGTCAAGTTTATCAGTATTATAACTCATATTTCCAAAAAGATTAGCCATATCAAGCCCAGTTTTTACATACTCTGGTATAGAATTACCATGTCTGTTATCAACAAACTTCTTTAAAGATTTACTAATCATAGGATTTGTTTCAATAAATATCTTTTTACTTATTTCCTCTAGACTATTTATTCCATATAAAGACATGTATATAGTCTTGTAATTTTTCCCGTTTACAGATATTGATTCTAATCTATTTCTTAATTTATTATTCCAAAAGTAAGTCTTACCGCTACCCCATTCACCATTTATCATAATGGCATAATCCGTATATGGCTTTCTTACATAATCACATATGCATTCAATTAGTTCTTCCATATTTCCACCTCTTTTTTTCCATTTTAACATATAAAGTAAAAAAATTAAAGAAATTTGTCATAGTAATTTTAAAAGTTTTTCCTTAAGTCCTGTTTTCCTTCTTTTTTCTTCAATGTTATCTACCATAAAGTTCATTATTTTTTTGCTTCCAACTACAATTAACATCTTTTTTGCTCTAGTTATTGCTGTATAGAGTAAATTTCTAGTGAACAATTTTTTATATCCTATAAACAGTGGTAATATTACGTAATCAAACTCACTTCCTTGTGATTTATGAATTGTAACTGCATATGCGTGCTCTAACTGTTCAAGTTCATCAAATTCATATGCTACCACCCTATCATCATCAAATTTAACAAGCATTTCCTCTGTTTCAAAATCAATGTCAATTATATAGCCAATATCGCCATTATATACACCTTCAAAACCAATACCATCAACTGTTGTTCTTTTATCATAATTGTTTACTATTTGCATTACTTTATCACCAACTCTAAAAGTTTTAGATGCAAACTCTTTTTCTTTCTTATTACTTGATTTTGGATTTAAAATATCTTGTGCAAGTTTGTTTAATTCGATTGCCCCCAGTTCAGTTTTCTTCATTGGAGTTAGTATTTGAAGATCCTTTAACTTATCAATATCAGCAAAAGATTCCAATCTATAACTTAGTAGTGATTCTATTTCTGTTTTTGTATCTTCTACTGAAGTCGTATTAATAAAGAAACAATCAGTATCTTTATTTTTAAATTCAGGATAATTACCATTATTTACTCTATGAGCATTTAATATAATGTCGCTTTTTGAACTTTGCCTATATATTTCACTTAAATATGTCGTCTTTACTGTATTAGAATCTATTATATCTTTTAACACATTTCCCGGGCCAACTGATGGCAACTGATTTACATCGCCAACAAATATTATTCTAGTATTATCGTTTATAGCCTTTAGTAAATTATTCATCATCATTATGTCTATCATAGACGCCTCATCAACTATTATAAAATCAGCGTCTACCATCTTGACTTGTGTATCTAAAAAAGAATCAAAATCATCATCATTTACCTTGGTAATTTCTAATAATCTATGTAACGTTTTTGCTTCCTTTTTAGTGGTTTCTGTAATTCTTTTAGCTGCTCTTCCTGTAGGAGCACATAGCACATATTCTTTTCCAATATCCTCGATTATATCAATTATGCATTTTATAATTGTTGTTTTACCAGTACCAGGGCCACCAGTAATAATAGATATAGAACTGTTTAGTGCAGTATTAATTGCACTTATTTGTTCCTCTGACAATACTAAAGAGTTTTTCTCACTAACTTTTTCAATATGTGTACTATAGTTTTTAGGCTTTTTGTCTAATACAGTTTGTTCAATTATTCTATTTGCTATATTTTGTTCGGCTATATAAAAACTTCTTCTAAATATAAATGTACTATCATTTATTTCCTCCAAAAATACTTTTTCTGACATAGAAAGTCTTACAATAGTATTTTCAATTTCCTCTTTACTTACTTCTAATAACTTAGCTGCATTATTTAAAAGTTCGTCGTATTCTATACATGTATGACCAAACTCTGTGGTTTTGGTTAAAGCATATAAAACACCAGCATCTAATCTTGCTTCGTCATTTAGAGATATCCCTTGCTTTTTCCCAATATTATCAACTACTTTAAAATCTAAATTATTAACAAACTTAAGTAAACTGTATGGATTTTCTTTTACTATATCAATAGTATCTTTTCCAAGAGCCTTATATATTTTTCCTGCCCTTACCACAGAAATTGAAAAATCACTTAAATACTCAATAGCATTCCACTTATCCCATTCTTCATTAAAAAAATAAGACATATCATTTATTTTTTCATCACTAAGTCCCTTGATTCCTTGTAATTTTTCCTTATTATAACGTATTACATCTACAGTTTTTTCTCCAAATTCATTTACAATTCGCTCAGCAGTCTTTTTTCCAACTCCTCTTACATTGGAAGCAATGTAATCTATTAGAGCTTCATTACTTCTTGGCATAACTTTTTTATATGTATCAAACTTAAATTGTTCTCCATATACTTTATGAGTTATATATTCACCATCTAATTCTATAGCATCTTCTACTTCTAAATTTTCTGTTTCTCCAACACATGTTATATAATCTTTATCCAATTTTAACAAAAAAACTGTCCAACCATTTGTTTCGTTTCTAAAAATTATGGTTGAAACTTTTCCCTCTATTTTCATATCATCACTTTTTCCTTAAACAATTGTTTATATTCTATCACATAGTAAATTAAAAGTAAAGAAAAGCAAGGAACCTAATAGGTATTGTTTCCTTGCTTATTTTTAATATCATTTTTACATTTTTTACATATTCCCTCGATTTTTACAGAATGTGAAATTATTTCAAAGTCTCCAGATTTTGATACATTTTCTAAAATTTCGTTTAATGGACATGCATCAAGATATTCTACTTTGTGACATTTCGTGCACATAATATAATGTTCATGAGAATTATGTATTAAATTATAATAGTACTTTCTATCATCATTTAATGTCTTTTGAACTATTCCTTCTACTTCCAACCTTTTTAATATTCTATATACTGTAGATAAATTTATGTCATTTTCTTTAGATACTACTATATATATTTCTTCTGCTGTCATAGGATTTTTTGTTGCATTAAGCAATGCTATTACTCTGCATTTTTTGCTACTATTTCTTGTCATATTAAATCACCACACCTAATAGATCAAATATAATACCAACAGTAACACCAATTAAATAAACTCCACCCATTATCTTGAAGTTTTCTTTAATATCCTTATTTTCTTTAAATAAAACTACAAGTCCAAGTCCAGAACCTGCACTTAGCCCAGCAATTATAGATCCAAAGCTAATACTTCCTTCAATATATAACTGTGTCAAAACAACTGAAGATGCACAATTTGGAATAAGTCCAATTATTCCCGCAAGTAATGGTTGGAATATAGTACCATTAAGAAGTACTTTTGATAGATTCTCCTCGCCTATTAAAGTAATTATTAAATTAAGTAAAAATGCAACTACTAGGATAAACAAAAATACGTTAACAGTGTGATGTAAAGTTGATTTTAATATTCCATGTTCACAATCACAGTTGTCACATACACCATGCATGTGTTCATCTTCTTTTTTATCATGTTCTTTTTTATTAATTTTTCTTCTAAATAATAAGTCGATCAAAAATCCAAATATAATTCCAATTACCATTTTTATTAATATAATTGGTAGTATTTTAGATACACTTTGTGGATTTGATATAAGAACTGGGATTGCTTCATCTGACGTTGCTAAAAAAACAGCAACTAAAGTACCGATAGATATAACTCTACCTGAATATAGATTAGCTGCAGTAACTGAAAACCCACATTGTGGTATTGATCCTAAAAGTGCTCCTGCTAAAGCACCATATTTTCCAGAGCTTGCTAATGCTCCTCTTATCTTTTCTGAAGCCTTATGCTCTATATATTCAATTAGTAAATATGAGAAAAACAAAAATGGTAATAATTTTATAGAATCAATAAGAGTATCTAATATTATTTCACCAAACATAAAAAAACATCCTCCTAAATGCAAATCATTTGCATTTAATTATACATCATAACTATTACAAAGTCAATTAAAAATTTATTATTAAATATTATTAAAAAAGTAATAATTATATTATTTGTCTCATAGAATCAAATATAACTTGTACAAAGGAGTGATTTTTATGTGGTGTACGCTATCTTATAAAAAGGTAGAAGAAAAATTAGCTACAGATATAGAGCATGGATTAACTGATGAAGAAGCTGCAAGTCGTGAAAAGAAGTATGGTAAAAATGAACTTGCAAAACAGAAAAAAGAAGGAATTTTTATAAAATTTATCAATCAGTTCAAGGACTTCATGATTATAACCCTTCTTATTGCCGCTGTTATATCTGCAATCATGGCTAATATTGAAAAAAGCGGTGATTATTTAGATTCAATAATAATTGTAGCAATTGTTATATTTAATGCAATAATGGGACTTATACAAGAAAATAAAGCAGAAAAATCTCTTGAAGCTTTAAGCAAACTTTCAAGTCCAAATGCAAAGGTAAAAAGAAATTCAAAAACAATGATTATTAGCAGTAATAATCTAGTACCTGGAGATATTATCATGTTAGAAGCAGGAAATTTAGTACCTGCTGATGCAAGATTAATTTCAAGTTTTAATTTAAAAGTAGAAGAATCGTCACTTACGGGTGAAACTGTACCTGTACTTAAGAATGCAGACGTAATATTAAATAGTAATGTTCCAACTGGTGATAAAATAAATCTAGTCTTCTCTTCTACCATGGTAACAAATGGACATGGTGAGGCCGTAGTAACAGATACCGGAATGAATACAAAAGTTGGAAAAATTGCCAAAATGATTATTCAAGACAAATCAGAAGATACTCCTCTTCAAAAAAAGCTAGCAGATGTAGGAAAAAAACTTGGTATAGCATCTCTTATTATATGTTTGCTAATATTTGTAATAGGAATTGTTAAAAAAATATCTATTATGGAAATGTTTATGACATCTGTTGGGCTAGCAGTAGCAGCTATTCCAGAAGGATTACCAGTAATAGTTACAATAATGTTATCTATTGGAGTTACAAAAATGGCTAAGAACAATGCAATTATAAGAAAACTTCCAGCAGTTGAAACACTTGGCAGTAGTTCTGTTATTTGTTCAGATAAAACCGGAACACTCACTCAAAATAAAATGAAAGTTGTAAAAATGCTAAATACTTCATCAAAAGAATATGCAAGTGCAAGTAATAGAGATTTGGAATTTATGTTAGAACTTGGCTGCCTTTGTACGGATACTGAAGTTGAAAAAAATAGCACAAAGTATAACTTAATTGGTGAACCCACTGAAAATGCAATTGTAAATATAGCACTTGATAATAATATAATCAAAAATAACTTAGAAAAATCTATGCCTAGAGTAAATGAAATTCCATTTGAATCGACAAGAAAACTTATGAGTACTATTCATAAATTAGCTAACGGAAAATACAGAGTAATTACAAAAGGAGCTCCTGACAGACTATTAAATAGATGTTCTAAATACTACGAAAATGGTAATTGTAAAGAAATGGATAGCTTTACAAAATCTATGTAAAACAAAGCTAACGAAAAAAATGCCAGTGAAGCTCTAAGAGTACTTGCTATATCATACAAAGACTTAGATTATCTTCCATCTAAAATATCATCTAATTTAATTGAAGATAATTTAACATTTGTGGGATTTTTCTGTATGATAGATCCACCAAGAGAAGGTGTTAAAGAGGCAATTAAAAGTTGTAAAAAGGCTGGTATAAAAACCGTAATGATTACCGGGGACCATATATTAACAGCTAAAAAAATAGCCGAAGATTTAGGAATACTAAATCCAGGTGAATATGCTATTACTGGCGAAGAACTAGATAGACTAGATGAAAAGCAATTTAATAAAGATATAATGAAATACTCTGTCTTTGCTAGAGTATCACCTGAGCACAAAGTTAAGATAGTAAAAGCATTTAAAGCAAATGGAAATATAGTAGCAATGACTGGTGATGGTGTAAATGATGCTCCTGCACTAAAAGGTGCTGACATAGGTGTTGCTATGGGACTAAATGGTACTGATGTTGCAAAAAATGCATCAGATATGGTACTAATTGACGATAATTTTGTAACAATTGTAAAGGCTGTAAAAGAAGGTAGACATATATATGATAATATAAAAAAGGCTGTACACTTTTTACTTGCTACTAACATTGGAGAAATAGTTACAATATTTGTTGGACTAATTTTAGGCCTTAAGTCTCCTCTACTTGCTATACAACTTTTATGGATTAATTTAGTAACTGATTCTCTTCCAGCAATAGCACTTGGATTAGAACCAGAAGATGATTCTATAATGTGCAAAAAGCCTAAGAAACCTAAAGAGGGACTTTTCTCTGGAGGATTATGGAAAAACATTTTTATAGAAGGATCAATGATTGGTATTCTTACTTTAGTAGCATTCAATATTGGTGCTAAATATAGTTTAGAAGTTGGCAGAACAATGGCATTTTTATCTTTAGGACTACTTGAACTTATACATAGTTTTAATTTAAAATCAGACACTTCTATATTAAATAAAAAACTACTTCAAAATAAATACTTATTAGGTGCATTTATATTAGGATCATTATTACAAATTTTAGTTGTATTAATTGCTCCTGTTGCTGAAATATTTGGACTAGTATCATTAACATTTAATCAATGGCTAATAGTATCAATTATTTCTATTATTCCTATTATATTTATGGAAATATATAAAAAGAGCTTGGAGTTAAAAAACGGAAGAACAATGTATATAAATAATAGTTATAAAGTATCTAACCTTTACAAACCAATAAAATAAAAATAAATCCTTGACTTATTGGACTTAATAATGTATAATGTGAACGTAAGATTCGTTAACCTTTTTGATAATTTAAATTAGGAACCTTAAAGTTATAGAGGTAAAATAAAAAATGTGTATGTAGTTTATTTATAAAACTTATTGCAGCCGAAGTTATGTGCCTTTGCGATCACAAAAATAACTTATATTAATCTTCCCCTTTATTAAATACCGGCGCTCAGCAATAAAATTAGGCTTGCTACCTAACATACACACCATAGTGGATATCTGTTCATTGTGACAATATCTGCGACATAATAATTCACCTCCTACTTATCAAAGAAAAACGTCTTCATGGCGTTTTTCTTACTCGGAGATACTATGCACAAAATAATTTAAACATTATTTGTGTACCATAGCAGAGAATTACATATCTCTGTGAACTTCCTTTCTTTTTAATATTTTTTGTTCCTATCACAAGTGAAACGCACCTCCTTTTAAGGAGATGCGTTTCTATTTTTCTAATATTTTAATTGCCGTTTCAATTCCATCAACAGCAGCTGACATTATACCACCGGCATATCCGGCACCTTCACCGCAAGGATATACACCAGAAATATTAGATTCAAATTTTTCATTTCTTAATATCTTTACAGGAGATGAACTTCGTGTTTCCATTCCTGTTAATATTGCATCATCTGATGCAAATCCAGATATCTTTGTATCAAAATACCTCAAAGCTTCTTTTAAAGTACTTGAAACAAAAAGTGGCATTATATCATTTAAATTTGTCATTTTCACACCAGGTCTATAAGTTGGAAGTACACTTCCTATTTCTTTAGTTTCGACGTTGTTTAGAAAATCTTTTACAGTTTGAATTGGTGCAAAATAGTTATTACCACCAAGCTCAAAGGCTTTTCTTTCAAGGTCTTCTTGAAAGTACATCCCTGCAAGTGGATCACTTCCAGAAAAATCAGCTGGTCTTACATTTACTAGAAGGGCACTATTGGCATTTTTACCGTCTCTTTTATAATAGCTCATACCATTAGTGACTATTGTGTTTTTTTCACTAGATGAGGCCATTACAACGCCACCTGGGCACATACAAAATGTATAAGCGTCTCTATTTTCTCCATGATAAGCAAGCTTATATTCAGCAGGCGGTAATTTTAACTTACAAACATTTGAATATTGAGATTTATTAATCATTTGCTGGTTATGTTCTATTCTAACACCAACCGAAAAATTCTTTCTTTCTAAATCAAAATTATGCCTTTGCAACATTTTAAATGTATCACGTGCACTATGACCAATTGCAAGCACTATGGTATCAGTTTCTATTCTATTTTCTCCACAAATTGCAGATTTTACTTTTCCATCTACAATTTCTATATCTTCTAATTTTGTATTAAATAAAAATTTTCCTCCAAGTCTTATAATTTCATTTCTCATATTTCTAATAACGTTTATCAAATTATCAGTTCCAATATGTGGTTTACTAAGATACATTATTTCTTTAGGAGCACCAAAATTATAAAATTCCTTAAGGACCTTTCTACATTTTACATTATGTATTCCAGTTGTTAATTTGCCATCAGAAAATGTTCCAGCTCCCCCTTCTCCAAATTGAACATTCGAAGATTCATTTAGTTTACCATTTTTAAGAAACTCTTCTACATCTTTTTTTCTTTCATCTACGCTCTTACCTTGTTCTAATATTATTGGCTTTATACCATGTTGGCATAAAATAAGTGCGCAAAAAAGACCGGCTGGACCAGCGCCAACAACAATTGGAGATACTTTACTTTCTCTTTTTACAACTACATCTATATCGTCATTTATTCTTTCTATTTTTTTTACGTCTTTTGATTTTATTTTTCCAGAATAATCTACATCTACAGTATAACTATAGAAAATATCCGCCTTATTTCTAGCATCTATTGATTTTTTAAATATATACATTTCATGTATTTTATTTTTATCAAGCTTATATTTTTTTATTGTATAATTTAAAACTTCTTCTTCATTAAAATCATCACGTATTTTAATATTACTTATTCTTAACATAAATCCTCCAATAGAATTAAAATAAAACGGCAGAGCCGTTTTACTTTATTATTTTTATGCTACAGATCTTCTTTTTAGTATTATAAATACTGCTGTACATATAACTGTAACATTTATTACTATTAACATATTAGTACTGAAGAAATCACCTGTTTGAACTAATCTATCTTTCATGTTTACTACTGTAAGAGCCACATCTAGATTTTCTTCTGTAACCTCAAATTCTACATATTCAGTTGTCATTCTATAACCTTCAGCAGTTTCTATTTCTTTTAATGTATATTTTCCTAATTTTAGATTTGAACATTTAGCCTTACCATCAGCACCAGTAACTAATAATCCTACTTTATTGCCATCAGCGTCATATAATTCAAATTTTACTCCTTGAAGAGGTTCATCTGAAGTATCGCCAATTTTTAGAATTTCTAAGCTTCCAAGTACTTCAACAGATTTATCATTTTTAACTGTAATTTCAAAATCAGGATTTTCCTCACTAAGTGAGAAAATTTTCATTGTATCATCAATAACATAGTCGCCAGGAGCTTCTATTTCTTTATAGTAATAATTTCCTAAAGGTAACTTTTCAACAAATATTATACCTTCACTATCAGTAGTTAAAGTATCTACTAAGTTGTTATTTGAATCATAAAGTTCAAATTTTACTCCAGGTATAGGAGTTGAAGTTTGACCATCAATTTTAACGATCTTCAAGCTACCATATTTTTGTTCCTCTTTAAAGTTATAAAGTGTTTTTACAATATCTATATTGGTAGTAGTAACATTTAAGTCATATACTTTTTCTTCTAATTTATATCCCTTAGGAGCTTCTATTTCTTTTACAGTATAAGCACCAACTTTTAATTTTTTAATTTTTGCTTCACCTTTTGAATTTGTAGTTAATTTACCAACTACATTTCCATCGGCATCATAAACTTCGAATTTAGCACCTTTTAGAGGTGTCTTTTTTTCACCATCTAGTTTTATAATTTTAATAGATCCTTCTTTTACTTCATTTACAACTTTCTTTTCAACTATTTTTTCACTGTCTATAGTAAATTCATATTTTTTAGTATCTAGTACATATCCATTTGGAACAGATTTTTCTCTATAATAATATTTACCCATTTCTAGGTTTGTACTTGTAGCTACACCATTTCCATCTGTTTTAATTGTATCTATAACTTTTCCTCTTGAATTTAGTATTTCAAATACAGCACCTTTAATTGGTTTTTCTTCTAAATTATCTACTTTTATTATTTTTAATGCAGCTGTTACTTTTTTATTTGTAATAGTAGTTTCTGTAGTTTGACTAGTTCTTACAGTTACATTTACTTTGTTAGAATCTAGTACATATCCAGGAACTGTTGATTTTTCTACAAGATAATAACTACCAGGTTTTAAATTAGAAAATACTATAACACCTTCATCATTAGTTGTTTTTGTAGAAACTAAATTATTTTTAGAATCATATAATGCAAATTTTACACCTGATAAAAAAGCTCCATCACTGCCTTTTTTAACTAATTTGATTGAACCATTAGTGTTTTCCCATTTTAATGAAGCAGATTTTGTTAAATCCTTATTTTGTGGAACTACAACTATTTGATCTTGATAGTAAACTTTATTTCCAGATGGTCCAGTAGTATATGCAGCTTCATTTGTAGAATATACTTTTGTAACGTAAGATTTTGATTTTGCACTTACATTTAACTTAGCACTACCTGAACTTGAAGCAGGAACCACTACATATATACTTTCTGAATTTGAAAAACTTTTCTTTTCAGAACCGTTTTTATCAACTATTTTAGAACCACTAGGTGCATCTGATAATGAAGCACTTATTTTATCTGTACTTCCATTTTTTATTGTTGCTTTGTAAGGTCCTACTTTTACATAGTTACCTTCTGTTTTTTGAGTAACATTAGAAGTATCAAGACTTAAAGAAGGTGTTGGTATACTATATGAATTACCATTTTTGTTAGCAGCAGCTATTAATTCTCTTGCTTTTGCTTTTGTTTTACTAGCATAATTTTCGTAACCTTTATTAGCTACTAAATTATCTAAACTAAAATAATTACCATTTTTAGAAAAACTAAAGTACCATACAGCAAGTTGAGTTGCTGCATAATTCATATCATCATTTCCAAGACCTAAATCTTTATTAGGATATCCATTCATTACAACATATTTTAATTTTGCGGGAACACTAACATTTTTTGTTTTATAACTACTTGAGTTTGGTGAAACTGCTCTAGAATAATCTAAGCAATAACAAACATCATTATCCATCCACATTATAGTTGTAAGTATATTGTTATAAGCAGACCATGATTTATCATGGAATCTGTAAATTGTATCTTTAAATTTTAAAGTTGCAGCACTTGCAACATTAACGAAACCAGATACAATCACTATTAAAAACATTGCTAAAAAACTTTTAAAAACTACATTTCTTTTCATATCTAATCCTCCACTAATTCTCCTCTAACAACGATTCTTTGCAATCCACTAGGTGTACATGTAATTATTGTTACTATCTTTTTATCAGATTTACCTAAAACTTCTGTTTGAGTGGGTTCTACTATAAATTTATCATAAATTTTATATGTATACTCTGCTTTTCTAGTTCTAATTTTTACTAGATCGCCCATGGAAACGTTATCAAGATTTCTAAAAAGTTGTGTATAAGTATTATTATGAGCTGCTAAACAACAGTTACCACGCGAACCAGGTTGAGCAGAGCCATTAAACATACCAACATACCTTTCCAAAGTAGAATACTCTACCCCCTCTTTTATTATTCCCTGTATACCTACTGAAGGAATCTCTAGAACACCAATAGCATCTTCACCAACTTGTTGTACAAACATGTTAGATATATTATTAGGTTCATTTTTTACTTCTGCTTCACTATCAGGATCAGCGACGGCATTTTCATTAATCTCATTTCCTTCAAATACTAATATTTCATTGTATAATTTTTCAGCTGTTATAGTATTTCTATACATTATTATCCCTGAAGAAATAAGGGCAATACAGCCAATCAAAATTACATACTGAATACCATTTGACATAGCAGACTTCTTTTTGTCCATTTTTTCTAATTCTCTGTTTAATTTTGCAGAGACAAATTGACCTTTTTTCATAATATCACACCCATGCCCTGATTATATCATGTAAATTAAAATGTGTAAATAAAAAGGTAGAAAAAATAAGAAAAAAAGACGTTACAAAATTATGTAACATCTTCTTCTTTTAAATTTATTAATTTTCTTTCGTGTTTTTCAATAATTCTTTTTGTGAAGAATTTATTAAAGAAAGTAACATTTCTTTATGTTTTTGGACTATTTTATCTTCTACTTCATATTTATTTAAGTACAATTTCATTTCATTATCTCTAGTATATATGACTAAATCAACGGTAAAAACTTTATCAGTTGACTTTATTTGAAATTTAATACATTCATCATAATTTTGATATGAAGTACTCATAACTTTTTTATCAGAAACATCATCTAAAACTTCGTGCGATAATTGAATTAGTTCATTCCTACTATCAGTTATATTTAAATTTAAACTTTTCCAAACATTACTTAATTTTGTACTTTCGGGTGCAGTTTTCCATAATGCACTTACTTTTAAATTAGCTGTATTATAATACTTCAAAACTGAATCATACTCATTTTTATCTACAAAAGTTCTTGAATAATACTCTCCACCAGCAAAAGTTTCAACCCATACAAAGTATATCTTATATCCACTATCATTATCTAACTCATATAAAGAATAAGAAATATTGGTATCTTCTATAACTAAAGCACCAATTTTGTTTAAATTTTTAAAAGATCCATTATTCTTGTAATTGTCTGAATTCATAAAAATATTAACCGGGATCAGATTTTTACCATCATATTCAAATCCGTTCTTCCACTCATCTCTTTTTACAATAACTTTGTTTTCAATTGACTCTATAATTTGTTTTTCTTTTATATCTTGAATTTTTGAATTTATTGATATAGCCAAAATACTAATCACTAATGGAAGAAATAATATTATACTAATTACTAATGTAACTATAGCACCTGTCTTTTTTATATTCGTTGTTCCTTCCTTTTGCAATTTTTTACTCTTTGAAAATAATATCATTGAAATTATAAAAAGCACAAGGGCAATAAACGCCATTCCCAAAATGAACATGAGCAAAATATTTGCAAATAAAATTCCTATAAACGCCATATAAATACTCCTAACTTGTAATTTTTTTCTAATTCTCTTTTCAAAATTACACCATGCCCTAATTGTATCATGTAAATTAAAATGTGTAAATAGGTAGAAATAAAAATCCACGTGGTTTTTCTTTGGCCATATAAGGGACTAACGCGAGCCACCTCTCAAGAGGTACTTTAAGTCCGACAGCCGCGTATTATTACCTGCTACCCTTTAAAAGGGTCCATTTATTCTTTTATTGTCATTTGATCTGATATTATGTCTTCTTTTAATTGATTTCTTATATATTCAGCTATCATTTTTTTGTTTTTTCCTACTGTACTCACAAAATATCCCATAAAGCTAGAAACACTTATTTTATGAGGTACGCTAACTAATAAATGTATATGATCTTTGCATGCTTCCGTTTCTAATATAACCACTTCTTTTCTTACACAAAATTCTCTTATTATTAATCCTATCTCCTGTTTTAAACTTCCATATATTTCCTGTCTCCTAAATTTGGGTGCAAATACTATATGATACTTACATTCCCATGTTGTATGTGATAAACTTTCCGTGTATGATTTTTTCATACGATCATCTCTTCCATATAATTTATCTGGCTGTCGAACCTTTTAAATTATATCACAAGGAGATTTTTTTCTATTACTCTGCTCAACGCTAAAAGCTTTTTTGAACCACACGCATAGCATGTGGTTTTCTCTAACGCCAAAAATAAGAAAAAGACGTTACAAAATTATGTAACATCTTTTCCCTTATACTATATACTATTTTTCCCACATGTAATAGAAGTAATGATGACCTATCACAATACTCAAAATATGTGAAGGTATAAAAGTATCATTACTCATATCAGGATTATAATAATATACAGCACCTTTAGTCGGATCAACACCATTTAAAGCATCTAGGGCAGCGTTATAATTTTCTTCATTATAAGTATAATTTTCAACTGGTATACCGTTATCATACTGGCCCGGTTCTTTTATAATCTCAGTTATTGTTTTCCAATTATAACCTAGTTCCCTAGCTTTATTTAGCCGATTAACAACAGTAGCACCCACTGCGACTTGACCTTCGTAAGGCTCATAACACGCCTCTCTGTTTATAAGTTTTGCCATAAGTATTACTTCATCCTCTGAATAAAAGCTTGGAGTACTTTCTTGATTTAGTGCTTTATCTTTCTTTTCCACTTTTTCTTCATTTGATTTTAGAGCATTCTTGACATCAAGCTCAAGAGCAGCAATACATGACTTGCCAATTCTTTCAACTTGACTCAAATTGTCATTACTAGCTACTACCACTTTTGGCTGTTCACCATCGTTCATAACCATTTTAACGTCAGCTGACGCTCTTACCATTGACTTTCCCAAAACTAGCAAAAAAACGATAATAAACGTTAGCAAAATCATAAAAGATCTTTCAACATTTTCAATTCTTACTCTCTTAGACATAAAATTACCTCCGTCTTACTAATAAATCTACATTTATAATTATACCACCGCCAGCTTTTTATGTCAACTCTATATCCATAAATCTTTTACTAAATTTTTAATATATTCTTTCCTCTTTTTAGTTTCATTAACATTTAAAACAAATCCAGAACTATTATATTCAATTGTATCATTCTCTCTTACTTTAAATGGAATAACTGATTTATTAATATTATAAATATCTGAATTTTTAATATCTTCACAAACTACAATATCTTTTTCTACTCTGTCTACGTAAAACCTTTGACCTTCTTCAAAATTTCCTATAATTTTTAATACTTTATTTTTTGCTTCATTTTCTATAATTATCACTCCTAACCAATAGATAAGATGTAATAATTATTATACCAGTTTAAAATTAACTTTTAAACCTTTCGATAATATATTACAAAAGCTTACAAAAAAAGAGAGCATACACTCTCTTTAAATTCCATATATATATGTAGCCTCTAAGTCAGCTTCAAATAACATCAAAGCTAAAGGGTATTTTTTATATGCAGCTCCTATAGTAGAATAAACTTCTTTAGGCTCTGTAAATCCCATATGCCAACGAATTGCATATTTTTCTTCATTTGTAAGTTTCATATACTCTGTTATCATCATTACTGATTTTTCACCATGTCCATATGGTATTGTATCATCTATAGTGTAATAAGGTACTTTTTCCCAGTCTCCTCTTTCATTTTTAGCATTTCTATAATCAACTTTATAAAAATTTGATTTACAAATATCGTGTAATAGAGCAACAATTTTTATGGTATCTTCTGGTACATCCATTTCATGATCTATAATTTTTTTCTTTAGGATCTCGTAAACCTTAAGGCTATGTTCTAAAAGACCACCTTCATAGGCTCCATGAAATCTTGTACTAGCAGGTGCAGTATAAAAGTCACTTTTTTCCATAAAGTTCAAAACATCCTTTATTCCATCTCTATTTATAGAACTTAATAATTCTATCATTTTTTCTTTCATATAATCACTTCTTTCTAATATTAAGTATTTTAGCATAAATTGTCAAAACAAACAATAGTTTTGTTTGAAAAATAATAAAAAAATACCACTTACAATAAGTGGTATCATATGGTAGCGGCTACGGGAGTCGAACCTGTGACCTTTCGGGTATGAACCGAACGCTCTAGCCAACTAAGCTAAGCCGCCAAAAAAAATATAAATCTATTTCTAGATTTAATGGTTGCGGGGGTAAGACTCGAACTTACGACCTTCGGGTTATGAGCCCGACGAGCTGCCAACTGCTCTACCCCGCGATGTTTACTTAATAAGTATAATATATTTAATATAATATGTCAAGTGTTTTTTAAATTTTTTATTTATTAAATTTCGCTTTTATACATATTATATTAAATATAACAGGAAATATACGTAAATTATTTAAAAGATTCTAATAAATATTTATTTACTCTATCCCAATTTATAACTTTGAAAAAATCATTTATATAGTCTATTCTCTTATTTTTACGTTTCAAATAATAAGCATGTTCCCACACATCAATAAGTAATATTGGACAAAATCCTAAATTAAGTGGTGTATCCTGATTTTTCAAATTTAATATCTTTAATCTCATATATTTATCTACTACTAAAAAAGTGTATCCTGAACCGAATACTTCCAGAGCTTTCTCTCTAAACTTTTCCATAAACTTATCTACAGAGCCAAAGTCTCTTATAATACATTTTTTTAGTGGATATGGAATATCTTCTATTTCATTCTTTTTTAATAAGCTAAAATATAAACAATGATTATACACCCCTCCGGCATTATTCATTATTTTTTGTTGAATTTCAACCGGAAAATATCTGCATAATTTGATTAATTGTTTTGTATTTAAATTTTGATACTTTGGATAATTTTCAAGTGCTTTATTTAGATTATTTATATAAGTACCATAATGTTTATTATAATGCACCATCATAGTTTCAGTATCTATGTAAGGTTCTAAACTGCTATAATCATATTCAATTTTAGGCAAATAAAAAGGATAATGCTGCTGCAAAAAAATCACCTCCACTTTATACTATTCAAAATATAAATTAGAGGTGAATAATTAAAATTTATTTGTTATCAAAATATTTACTAATTGATTGTAAATTTGAAAAATTAGATTGTTTTTCAGCTTCATAAGCTACAATTGCAACACTATTTGATAAATTTAGAGATCTAATATTTTCTCTCATTGGAATTCTAACAGCGCTTTCAAAATTTTCTAAAATATAATCCTCAGGTAAGCCACGAGTTTCTGGTCCAAAGACCAAATATATTTCATCATACTTTGAATAATCAATATCAGAATAAACTTTTTTAGATTTTGTACTTAGTAAGAAAATATTTTTGTTCTTTGTTTTTTCTTTAAATTCTTCTAAATTTTCATAAGTAATAATATCAAGTTTATCCCAATAATCAAGTCCTGCACGTCTAACAGCTTTTTCAGATATATCAAATCCTAAAGGTTTTACTAAATGTAAAGTAGCACCAAGAGCAGCACAAGTTCTTGCTATATTACCTGTATTTTGTGGTATTTCTGGTTCTACTAATGCTATATTTATTTTCATATTTACACTTCCTATTCTCAGTAAATTATATCATAATAAATACTAAGTGTAAAGCGTGTTAATCCTCATGTTCTTGAGTTTGAGGAAATACTTTTCCTTGAAGCGCATCAAAAATTGCAGTCCAAGTATACTTTCCAACGATTCCATCTGTTGGTAAATTAAACATTCCTTGAAATATTTTAACAGAATTTTCTGTTTTTTCTCCAAATTTACCATCTACTGTAAGTTTGGGAATTAAAGAGTACTTATCTGAAAGCTTGTTTAAAGATACTTGCAATTCAATAACATTATCGCCACTACTACCAATTCCAACAATTTTGCTATCATATTTTGTGTTATGAAAACCTTTTTTAGTATTCATATTCAGATTATATTCTTGTTCTTCTTGTCTTGAATGTTTAATATATGTATCATATTCTTTTTCAAGTTCACTATAAGTTAATTTATCAACTATGCCAGTAACATTAATTCCCATAAATTCCTGAAATTTCATAACAGCATTTCTTGTCTCATCACCATACTCACCATCTACTATAATAGCTGGGATAACATTGTTATGCATTTCACATGCTCCTGTTAACATATTTTGAACTCTGTATACGCTAGCTCCGCTATCCCCTTCCCTTATTTCTCTACTAAATTCTCTGTTATTAATATCTTGATTTATATTACAATTAGAATTTATTGCTCTATTATTAAAATTTGAGAATCTATTATTTCTTTTTCTTTTAAACATCATATATTTCACCTATCCTTATAATATAAATGTATGATTAAATCCAATTTTTATTCTAAAAGAAGTAAACTCTATTGTAAAATTATAAATTAAATGATAGAATTTTAGTGGTGATGAATATGAAACACTATATACTGGCAAATCCAGTTTCCGGTAAAGGAAAGGCTTTAATAGTAGCTGAACGTGTTAAAACACTACTGGAAAAATATAACATAAAATCAGAAATTATTAAATCTGAATATAAAGGTCACTTAACCAAGATTGCAAGTGATCTTGCTAATAAAGAAAAATGTAGATTTTATAGCGTTGGTGGCGATGGTACTTTAAATGAAATCGTTTCTGGAATTGTTGGAACCACTTCAGAAGTTGTAGTAATTCCATGTGGAACAGGTAATGATTTTATAAAGAGTATATCAAAATATAAAAGTATGAGAAAAATTGTTATAAATTCAATAAATAAAGAATCTACTCCAACAGATATAATGCATGTTAACAAAAGTTATTACTGTATAAACATATTAAGTGTTGGTTTTGATGCTATGGTTGCTAAAAATGTAAATAGATTTAGGAAAGTTCCTTTAATATCTGGTAAAATGAAATATAACCTTGCAATCTTTTATACTTTAAGTACTAATAAAAACTTTAAATTGAAGCTACATACTGAAAGTATCATTTTCAAAAGATATTTTACCTTAATAGCCTTTGCTAATGGTAAATATTATGGTGGCGGAATCAAACCATGTCCACATTCTACTACAACAGATGGATTTGTAGACATATGTACAATCGAATCTTCTGGAATTCTTAAAAAACTTATCTTCTTACCAGCATTTAACTGTGGTAAACATGTAAACAACCGTATTGTAAGTTTTTCTAAAACAGCTGATTCTACTATAGTATCTACAAGAGATTTTCCCGTAAACATTGATGGTGAAATAATATATACAAACAAACTTCATGTTAAAGTCATACCAAAGGGTGTAAATGTTGTACATATTAACTAATATTTGACACACGTTAAAAAAAATGATATAATATGACAAATTTTTAAGGAGGTTTTCACAAATGGAAAGAACGGACAAGCACAATTATTACCTTGATATTGCTGACGCAGCTTTAGAAAGGGCCACTTGCATAAGAAGAAAATTCGGAGCTGCAATCATAAAAGATGATGCTATAATATCAACTGGATACTGCGGTTCTCCAAGAGGAAGAGCTAATTGTTGTGATATCGGCTTTTGTGCCAGAGAAAAACTAAATGTTCCAAGAGGTCAGCGTTATGAATTATGTCGTAGCGTACACGCAGAACAAAATGCTATCATAGCTGCAGGACGCGAAAGAACTATCGGCGCAACTCTTTATTTGGTTGGTAGGGATGCCAAAACAAACGAACTTGTAGAAGATACAGACTGTTGTTCAATGTGCAAAAGGGTTGTTATCAACGCAGGAATCAAACAGGTTGTAATAAGAGTTACTAAAACCGAATACAAGGTTATTAATGTTTCTGACTGGGTTGAAAACGACGATTCTCTCGATTTAATAAAAGTTTTATAAACTATAAAAGAGTCAATGTTATTAAAACATTGACTCTTTTTTGGTGCTTTTCCCCATTATTGGATCTGGAAACTTAATTAAGTATTTTTTATTATTATAAATGAAAGTCTTCTTTTTCTCAGAACCTTTATAACTATTTAATTCTTCTATAGCATTTGAAAAATTTATCATATTACACTCAATATTAATTTAATGGTTTCATTGTTGGGAATAGTAATACATCTCTAATTGAAGCTGAATTTGTAAATAACATAATCATTCTATCAATTCCAATACCTAAACCACCTGTTGGAGGCATACCATATTCAAGTGAAGTTATGAAATCTTCATCTAGCATGTTTGCTTCTTCATCCCCAGCTTCTCTTTGCTTAATTTGCTCAGCAAATCTTTGATATTGGTCTATTGGATCATTTAATTCTGAATATGCATTTCCATACTCTCTTCCACCAATAAATACTTCAAAACGTTCTGTAAGTCTTTCGTCATCTTTCTTTTTCTTTGTTAAATGTGAAACCTCTATTGGATAGTCATATATGAAAGTTGGTTGAATAAGAGTATCTTCAACAAACTCTTCAAAAAATGCATTGATAATATATCCTCTTGTTTTTTTAGATTCTTCTATTTCAACTTCTTTTTCCTTTGCAATCTCTATTGCTTCTTCATCTGTTACTATGTTATTGAAGTCTACTCCTGTAACATTTTTTATACTTTCTATCATAGACATTCTTGTCCATGGTTTTTCCATATCAATTGTAACACCTTGATAATCTATAACAGATTTTCCTAGAACTTTATTTGCAACTGTTCTAAATAAATCTTCAGTAAGATCCATCATATCATTATAATCTTCATAAGCAGAATATAATTCAATATTAGTAAATTCAGGATTATGTTTTATATCCATACCTTCATTTCTAAACATTCTACCCATTTCATATACTTTATCAAATCCACCTACAATAAGTCTTTTTAAGTATAATTCATTAGCGATTCTTAAATACATGTCCATATCTAAAGTATTATGATGTGTAATAAATGGTCTTGCAGCAGCTCCACCAGGAATTGTATTTAATATTGGTGTATCAACTTCTAAATATCCTTTATTATCTAAATATGCTTTTACTTCTTTTATTATTTTACTCCTTAAAACAAATGTTTCTTTTACTTCTGGATTCATTATTAAGTCTACATATCTTTGTCTATATCTTAAGTCTATATCCTTTAATCCATGAAATTTTTCTGGTAATGGTCTTAAAGATTTTGTTAATAATACAATTTCTTTAGCAT
>CAJLBR010000009.1 GCA_905204915.1 uncultured Clostridium sp. | reverse complement strand
TGTTTTATCTAATGTAATATTAACTGGATATTGTATTACTGTAATCTTACACTTTGCTTCAAAACTTCCATCTTTGCTTTTTGCAACTATATTTGTTGTTCCTACTGATGATGCTTTAACTGTTCCTTGACTTACTGTTGCAACTACTTCATTTTCGCTATACCATTCTATTTTCTTATTTGTTGCATTACTTGGAAGTACTTCTGCTTGTAATAAAGTTGTTTGACCTACTTCTAAAGTTTTACTTGTTGGTGTAATGTCATCCTTATCTTCGTAGTTACTATCCATAAAATCATTACTAACTTCTAAACTCGAATCAGAAGTTAATTTCATAACAACTATAACTGCAATTATGATCAAAGCAATTACCGCCAAAACAATCCACCCATATGGGCTAGCTAATGCTTTTGCTAAAAGTTGTGCAATAGTCTTAATAGCTTTTGCTAAAGCCTCTTTAAAGGCTTTTTTTATACTTTCACCTGCTGCCTTTCTACCATTAGAAAATTTTTTACCTAAATTTCCACCTGCACGATTTTGAGAATTAGCCTCTTCCTCTTCATTCTTTTGATTTTGCTCTATAACTTCTTGTAAATTTTCAGGATTAAATTCTTCTTGATCTTGCTCTTGATCTTCTTCATAATCTTCATAATCATCATAATAAGACATAATTAATCGCTCCTTAAATACAAAATAACATACACATGGTGACTAATAAATTACATACGTCATTAGTATTACATTTTCCTACATAATACTACATCTTTCAACGCATATAGTTTACCAAATAATGCTAAAAAACTCAATATAATAAGTAGTTATTGATATATTATTTACATGTCAATATTATGTATATTAAGTAAAAATAGATAAAAAAATAGGAAGCTTTCGCTTCCTCTATCTAACCTATTATAACAAGTTTTATTTTTTTCTTCTCTGGTATAATTCTTTTTATACTTACCAAAACTTTTTGACCATACTCAACACCATTTACATGCTCAGCAAGACCTACAAGATTTGGTTTTAATTCAACAAAAACTCCTGTTTTTATTCTGTTTCTAATAATTCCTTCTACTATATCTCCTTCTTTTAAATCTTTAACATTTTCTTCAAATGTTCCCAAAAATTCCTTATAGCTAAGTTCAATTCTACCAGTATCTCTATCGTATTTTTTTACTATTACATTTATTCTTTGACCAACTTTAAACATATCACTAGCATGTTGTAACATACATTCAGACATATCTTGTGTTCTTAGCATTCCTGTAACACCACCACCTACATCAACAAAAGCTGCATATTCAGTGGTACTTACTACAACACCTTTTAATTTCATACCTGGTTTTAGATGCATATACATCCAACGTCTTACTTTTAATTCAAGAATTTTTTTGGAAAGAATAAGTTCTACCTTATCTTCATTTTTTATTATTTCTTTTATACATACAGGTATTACTTTTCCTTTTTTATTGACTATAAATCTTTCTTCAACAAGACCATCTTCTCCAACGATACTTGAAGCTTCATCTCGTGGAATCATTGATTTTATATTATTGCCAACTACTCCAATCATATTTAGACTTTCATCTATATCTTCTACATACATATCTAATACTTGTTGTTTTTCTTTTATTTCTTCTAACTGTTCCAAAGAATAATTTTGTTTCTTATTAACACTATTTTTGCTTGACATACTTATACTACCTCTTATCTATTCATCTACCATTTCTATTCTTATTTTATAATCATAAAGTGAATTTTCATAAACAGTAAATCTTACATTGTGATCGTAAAAATATATTTGTTTATCTTCACTTACCTCATCGGAAACCTTGTAGTCATCTACATTCATTATAGAAATTAATGCAGTATATACATATACCTTTTCTCCTTTTTCATTTTCTATATTTGCTTTGTTAGTATAATAAACTTTCTTTTGAGGTAATTCTGAATTAAACCAATTCGTTGATACATATTGTTTAAAATATTCAAAATCATTTTCAAACAATTCTTCTTTACACTCATCAGTTAGCATATTATATGAATCTTCATAGTTTTGATACATTAATAATTCCATAAAATTTTGTAAATATGACATTCTTATTTTTGATTTATCAAAATTAGAATTGGTATCACCATATGAGTTCGCGTAACTTTTATTTGCAGAACTTTTTCCAACATAAAGTGACATCACTACAGAAAATAAAATAACAATTATTACAATCTTTATTATTGTTTTCTTTCTTTCCATATCTTACCTCTAACTATTTAATAATTTATCATAATAAATATTAAATGTTCCCTTTCTTTTATTTAATTTTATTATAACTTTATTTTTTATTATTCCTTGTGACGAATATCCACTCTTTAAAAAATACTCTACTATATATGTATTTTTATTCACTTTCTTAACATTATATATTTGAAAATCTATATTCTCATCTATTAGTACACTTGTATATACATTTGATATTGTCTTATATACGTCTTCACTCTTTCTTTTTACAAATGGTACTGATGCTTTTATCTTCTCATAATTTTCATTTAGAAAGCTTTGGCTATATATTTGTATTGTATTTCTTAATGCTGCTACATCTTCTTCTGATTCTATTGCTTTTCCTTCTGTTTTTTCCCCATAGAATAAAGGCTCTAATATATACGCTACTATCAGCATAACTAATGCCAATATTATAACATTTAGCACAATATTTATTTTATTCTTCAAATGATTACCTCCTAAACTTATATATTTATATTGCATGTGATTTTTTATCACATGCAATATAATTTTTAGTTATAATTGATTATATTCATTTTTTTCTAAAGTATCAATAAGCTTATTAAGTGTTTCTATATCTTCAATCTTTTTCTCATTTTCATCATTTTTTAAAGTTAGTACATCAAAATACTTACTTGAATAAACTGAAAACAAGTCTTTTTTTCCATTTAAATTATTAACAGCTAATATAGTTACCCAATAATTATTATTAGTACTTTCATCAACAAAATCAATAAGGATTATTCCATTACATAAACCAGCGAAATACATTTTATTTACTTTTAAATTCTTATTACAAATTCCTATATCATACATGTATTTTTCAATATTAGAAGAATTTAAATTTTCTTTTTGTATTTCATTTTTATTAAGTATTGCTAGCAACGCCGTTTTATTTCCTTCATCATAATAATTTTGAATTTTTTCTGTCCACTTTGAAAGTTGAAAAACTTCTGGAGAAATTTCAAATATATCGTAAGTTTCTACAACGGGTGAATCTTGATTAGATTCACCTGTTGTATTATTATCCTGGTTAGTATCTTGGTCTTTATTAGTGTTACTCTTTGTCTGGCTATCTTCAATTATTTGTCCTATATCTAAATCACTTATAATTACATTATCCTCAATTGTTTCTTTATTTAGACTATTACGTTTAATATTATAAAATATAATTAATAGAATAAATAGGAATAAGATTAATACACAAGTAATAAATATAATAAATTTTCTTTTGTCTTTTATCATAATTATTTCTCCTCTACTATTTTTTTCTACATACTAAGTATACACCAATCTCAGCTGTATATTTACCACCAAAATCACTCCATTTTACCCATCCATCTCTGTATGAGCCACCTGGGTCTCCGACAAAAATACTTCCATCTTCTTTTATACCTAATATTGTCATCCAGTGGTAATTATATCCGCCTGCATTTATCCAAGTTCCTCCATTTATACCTATTATTATTGGATTTCCTTTTGAAAGTTGCTGTTGCATGTATTTTACATCCTCTTTACTTGCAGCCAAATTCTTACCGCCAAAATTTCCTTTTTGTTTAATTACTTCTACACCATGTGTATTTAGGAAACTTACTATATCACCTGGCTGAGTTAAGTAAGGTTGAAACATTTGAGCTGGATCAACGTTTTTTCCCATAAGTCCACTAATTATGATAGCAGATGATGTTTGACCACATCCACTATTTGTCCAAGCAGATGAACCATAACTACTTTGATTATATAAATAATATTTTTGTCCTTTGGCATTAGTATATGTTGAAATTTTCTTAGATTTATTATCTGTTTCTACATCTTGTTTCCATTTTCCTTCACCAACGTTACTTCCTTCTGGTCCCTCTGAAGTACTTGTTTCTGAACTATCACCAGAATTTCCGCAAGCTGCATTAATTGAACCATCTAGAGAAATCTTTTCTCCATCATCATTAATTACATATGGCATTCCATCAACAGGATTATAGAAACTCATTACCCTATTAACATAGTTTGCAGTACCTGCACCCCTAGTTGAAGTATATTGTTGTCTACAGTTTGAAGTTAACCAACTTACATCACCAGTTTTTATATAATCTCTAAAACTTTTTCCTTGGAATTCACCAGCAGATGCTGTTTTTAAATAAAAGTTTGTTATACAATCCTCTATTCCCCAAGATCCGTAGTTATATCCCTGTATAGCAACAAGTATGTTATAATCCATACTCTTTATTGTATTTTTCAAATAAGCTGCACCGATCATTATACAGTAGTCTCCATCATTACGTAATTTAGACTCTTCAATTGTAACGGTATCACTTACTCCATAATCAGCTCCACTTTTTCCATTAATAAATGGTAATTTTAAGCTCTTACCCCAGTTTACATTTTCAATTTGCATTATACCAGCGGCAGGATATGAATTTTTACCAGTCATTAAATCTCCACCTGATTCATCAATAATTAGAGATAATATCAAGTAAGGATCTAGTCCATAAGCTTCTCCCCATTTTTTACAACTAGATAACCATTTATCTGCAGCAGAAGGATAACTTCCGCCTAAATCACTACCTATTCCTAAGAAGCTAAGGTCAACAGTTGATGCTCCACTTGATCCACCCTTTCCAGTGATACCTGCTTTAATATTATTTGCTAGTTTTTTCTTTGCTTCGCTGCTACTTAAGTGTAAGCCTGCTGCATCTGCAAATCCTGATTTCAAGTATCCGTCAGAATCTGTAAGACCATCCGTGACATCAATATATACCAAATTCTTTTCACTACTACATTTCTCTTTTATCTTTTTATTAAACTTCTTTATATTTTTATTCAAATCAGAAGCTGATGCATATGAATATGTAGTAGCAACTGGGAATACACTATTTACATATATTTTCTTTCCTTTATATCTTTCTAACAATGCATCAAGTAATTTTTCCATATTAGATGTATCAGTTATTGCATTTACACCAAGTGCAACAGAAACACCTTTTACTTTATCATTACTTGGTAATGATACACTAGTTCTTTGAACTGTACCACTTCCATTTTTTACAACACTTAACCACTCAGATTGAGTAGATGAGTCTACGCCTTTTACAGAAATATCTTTTCCAAGACCTTTAAGTTCGCTTTCAACTCCATGTGTTCTTGAATCACCAATAAATAAGAAACCATCTAATGACGATGAACCACTAGTATCAGTAGCTACTTCAGATATCTTATATACATTAGGTTCTGAAACTGTTGATTTGTCCAATTGATCATATGCTGGATATGATGATGATACCGGCTCAACATTATAAAATAGTAATGGATCCGATGGTTCCCCGTTAAATACATACGGAGTTTTTGAAATATTATAGTGCAAATGGGTACCTGAAGAATTTCCAGAACTTCCCATAGTAGCTATTATTTGACCGGCCTTTACAGTATCGCCAGTTTTTACTTTAAATGTTCCTGAAAGTAAATGACCATATAGAGTATAATAACCATTATCATGTTGTATAATTATGTGGTTACCATATCCATTTCCTGTTCCTGCTGAGACCAAATTACCACTAGCATATCCACCATCTTCTGCTAAATAAACAACACCATCTCTTGTTGCAGCAATATCAGTTCCGTTACTACCTTCACCAGGCCATATATCAACACCTTCGTGAGTATGTCCATAAGCTGCAGTGTAACCTTGTAGATACGCTACTTTTGAATTTGATGGTACTGGTAATAAGTATTCTCCACTACCAGAATATGAATTACAAGCTTTATTTATTAAACCATCAAAATTATAATTTTCATTTAAACATAAAGTTTGACCATATATATAAGGTAAAATCTTATCTTCATCTTCAAGAGTCTTTAGATTTTTCCTTAATAGATTATAACTTAAATATAATGCATTCTTTCTTACAGAAATATTTCTATCTTCTGCTTTTTTTACATAATCTGAATATATATCAGATTTTGCATTAATCATATCAATTCTATTTATACCAGCAGAACAACTTCCACTTTCAAAATCTTTTACTAAATCTTCATAATATTTCTTAGCCTTTTTAGTAAAATTAGAATCCGAATCTGTATTTGTCTCTATGTTAGTGCTTACCATATATTTTTTTATGTCCACTTTAACTGCACTATACATGGATGTTAAACTTGGAAGTAAATTATCATTTATCCAATTTTCTTCAGCATTAGGATCATCTGGAGTATTAGGGCAGTATACTTTAGCAATTTGCTTTATTGATTTTCTATTATCATTGAAATAATCATGACCATCATTTTCATCTCGATTAGCAATTAAATTACCAAAATCCATTATACTATCTTTAGCTGAATCGTACTGTTTCCATCCGTCTTCCCCGTCACCTTTTATATTAAACCAGTTATTATGTCCGTCAACTGCATGTCCAAATCTACCAGCACTTGTTTCACCAATTGAAACTGCTGCTGCAAATAAAGCATTTACCTTATATTTATTCTGCATTTCTATAAATGCTTCGGCATTTTTTACTAACTCATCGCTTCCTTCATATGCTTCAAATGCTTTTTTCAAATCTTCAACATCTGTTATAACTAATTCTTTTGATGATTCACCTGTATGAATAATTATATCTCCATCTGTTTTTGATGTTGATCCCTTACCAAAAAGATATTCTTCAACATCAGAAATATCATATTGTCTATGTGTCATACCAGTAGAATTTAACTTATCTTTCCATGTTTTTGTAACTTGAATTAATTGTCTATTTTTTCTTAATTGATATGTTCCTGTTTTTACTGTAAAGTATTCATTTTGATTATCTGCATTACATCTTCCTTCTACACTATATGATGTACCTTCTTTTTTCTCCTCATCTTCTAAAGGAATAGATATTTGACTTGTAGAATCTGGAGAATTTGCTGTATTATATGGTACAAAATCATATGAAAACTCTAACATAACATCAAATGATTTTACCATATATGGTTTATATTGATATGTGCTATCTGTATAAGAATTCGCTAATATTTCAGCAGTATTAGAAGAAACTGTGCTGAATTTTTCTCTTGTTTCACCTTGATAAACAGCTTCATATACTGGTTCAGATACTGTAGTTTTTACTTTTGGCTTTGGAATTGCACCAGCCTTACAAGCATTTTGCTGTCCAACGTTAGTATAATTATCACAACTAGCTTCTACTTCTTTTTCAACGCCTTTTGTACCTGAAAATTGACACTTGTATCCAGACATAATGTTTCCGTTTTCAATTTCAAATTCTTCATGTTCCCAAACTTCTGAATATTCATCTAATTGATATATATTTATGGTAATGTCACTTGCAGCTTCTTTTATAATTGCATAAGCAAATGCTGCATTTTTTCCATCACTATTTTTGTTTTGATTAACTGAAAGAGAATACATTGAAAGTGGTATAAAATGACTTTGTAAATATGGATTAACTAAACTCACAAAATATGATAATTCTTTATCTCCATAAGTTGGATACTTTAATCCATTACTTTCATCATTTTTATATTTTACTTTTTCATCTTCGCTTAATGTTCTAGAAGTTCCATTTCCTTTTGCAGAATACTTTTTCCATTTGATAGTATTAAAGTTATATTTTTCTGTCATAAGTATATGCTTATATAGTTCTCTTTTTTGCGTTGGTAAAACACCGTCTTCTTTTTTGTACTCATCACTACCATAATTAGACTTCATATCATCCAAGCTATCGTCTTTATTTTTTTCTATATATTGTATATATTTATCATACATAGAATCAATATCCGTAATTTTTACTAATAATAAAGATTTTGCCTCTTCCCACAAATCATAAGCTTCTTTCTCTTCTGGCGAAATATCCTCTTTATTTTTGTATGTATCATCCATATAATCAGTAGTAACTGATATGCTTCCACTTGAAGTTAGTTCTAGAACAACTATAACCGCTATTATAATTAAAATAATTATTCCTAAGGCAATCCAACCATACGGTGTAGATAAAGCTTTAACTATAAGTTGTCCAATTGTCTTTATTACTTTAGCGAGAGATTCTTTAAAAGCTTTACTTAAATTATTCTTAACATTTTTTATTCCATTAGAAACTTTACCTCTAAGATTATTTGCCGCTGCTTCATCTGCCCCAGATTCTGCTCTTTCTTGGGCTGTTCTTTCATTTATCAATCTTTGTAGATCTTCAGGATCTGGTCCTTCAACCTCCTCTTCTTCATCATCAAAAATATCATCATCGTCATTATATGCCATAAATTATGTCTCACCTCCCAGTAATTATATACTAATTTCTATGCTCTCTGTTTTTCCATCAATTTTAACCTTTTTAAATTTAAAACCTGTTATTTTTGCTTGCTCTGAAGCTGGTATATTAAAAGTTACATTTGTAGTAATAGAACTATTATTATTTAAAGTAAATATATCATTGTTTTCAATAACACCAGTTGTAACTTTTCCATCTTCTTTTGTAAGTAACAAATTATTATAGTTTAGTAAATCTAGCTCAACACTATTTTCATTTGTATTTGTGATTTTTATATTGTATTGTATTTTTTCACTGTTTTTTTCTGTTCTTGATATTTCAAACTCTAATCCCTTTGTTATTCTTTTCTTTGTTTCTTCTATTTTTTCCTCATAAGTAATATCTCCAAAAGATAATTTATAATCATAAGGTTTAGATTCTGTTACATTTACCTTTGTTGTTTTTCCAGATATAATAAAATCTATTATATAAACTACATTTTCCCCACTTTTATATGCTGTATAGTCTCCTGTCTTTATGGTACTAGCTACAAGTCCTTTGGTTAATAAAAACTGATAAAAATTATCTTCTGTTAAAGAATTTGCTTTAATATAATCATCGGATAATAAACTATATAGCTTATTATACTGCTGAGCCGTAATCATTTGAGCAATATCATCAGAGTATATTTTTTCATACTTTTCATATGCGTCGTTTTCTGTATATTCACCAAAATTTAAAAATTCAATTTTTTTGTCTTTTGGTATCCATACAATAATAATTATAACAATAAAAGCCGCAACCAGCAATCCAATAAAAATTGGAAAAATTTTCCTTATATTTTCATCATCAAATCCCATATTACTCACCCTCTAAAAAGTTAAACTTATTAGAATTTCCTTTCCTTTTTTTATAAAAAATATTCATAATAATTATATAGTTAATTGTTAAAATAGTCAAGAAAAAGATGCGACTTTTAGCGTATTCTACAATGATTTTAAAGTAAACTAAAAAATCATTAATTAATACATAAATCGCATCTAAATAATACCATTATTTATTCAATATAAAAAATATATGCATTATTTGTTTCATAATCTAATCTAATACCTATATATGCATTTTCATTTCTATCATTTTCCAACATACATATATACTTATTCTTATCAAACTCATAAACACCTTTAACAATTTCATTTGTAATCATAAATTCTTTTCCAGTTATTGCACCAACTATTTTAAATTTATTTAAAAAATTATTAGAAATCTCTTCATATTTTTTCTTTCCAATTGATCTTTTATACTTCTTATCAAGCATTGAATAATATTTCTTATAATCTTTTGAAGAATCATTAGAAATATATGAATTTAAATACTCAGTTAAAACTTGTTCTATTTTTACATAGACTGTTCTATCGGTTACTTCTTCTGAACTAGCTATCAAACTACTTGCATTAGCATTTTTATAATCTATTTTTTTCTCATCAGATGTATCTCTAAAACTTTTTAAAAGTGCATTTAAAACAATTAAAACTAATAGTATTGTTACAAGTAATATAAGAGTTTGTTTTTTGGTTATTTTATTAAAATTCATGGCAACCTCCTAATACTACTGCGTATCTGATACATCAAAACCGTTATCTGAAAAATATTTATCTACTTGAGCTTTTTTCTGTTTTATTTCTTTTTTGATAGCACTCTTTCCTGAACCATCAGAAACATTTTTTATAGTAGTAGATACTGAAACTGGTATATCAATAACCTTTTCGCCTACTATATCTCCAACACCAGCACCTGTAATTGCAGATTTTATAATTGTATCTGCATCACCAGTTGCAGCAGAAAATGCAGCACCTGAAGCAGCGCCTGCTATAGCACCACCTGTTTCTAATATACCTTTTCCCATATCTTTAAATGCAGCACGTTGGTTCTTCTTAGCTTCATTGATCTTATCGTTATATGCTTCAAGCCTATCTCTATATTTCATATAGTCATTATATGAAACATTTCCAGCAGCACCACCTGCAGATGCACCACCAGTAGCTCCGGCTGATCCGCCGACACCACCACCAGCTCCGCCTGAACCAGCACCTATTGCACCGTGTGCTTTTGCATAGTCATCCAAAAATTTCTGCTTTCTTTGTAAGGCACTTTTTTTAGCCTTGCTAGCAGCTGCAGCACTTCCAATACCACCGAAAAACTTTTTGCCATTATCAGCCACACGTTTTGCAGCTCCAAATGCTACCATACCAGTAGCCCAAGATTTCATTCCTCCTCTTAACGAAGGATCTGTTACAGATGGTCCTATACCAAACATCTTCTTTACTAAATCTTCCAATTTAGAAATAGAAGCCATAGCAACGACTGCAATCATTCCCAAAGGTGCTGCTTTAGAATTTGCAGATTCATCACCTACAAGATTAATAACCATAACCATTATTATTGCAAATGTAAAAGCTTGAATAGATTGTACAAAAACTAAAGCACAAAATTCTTTTAACCAGGCACTAAGTGCCCCGCCCATTTTTCCTTTTCCCATTACTATGCTCCTTTCTAAATTTGCATTACAAAATTATATGTAACAATTATTGGTGCCATCATCGCAAGTACAATGATATAAAACAATCTTTTTACATATGCAAAGAAATATAATAAAGATTGAACAACAAATATTACATATAGTAAAACATGAACTGGATTTATTCTGTCCTTCTTTAAATTTCCAGATTCATCATCATAATCATAACAAGTAAGTTTAAAATAATTTGCTAGTTGAGTAATTGGCGTACTTCCTAAATCAGTGTAATTAGTATCGCTATCTTCCATTCTCATTATTAAATTCGCTACTTGAACTTCTAGACTCGTATAATCCCAATCATCCGAAATAAATTGATGATTTGCAATGAAAACAGAAAAATAATCTTGAGTACTTAAAGCTATATCATATTTTTTAGCATCATCAATTAAGGTAGTTAAAAGTCGATTACAACTATAATCTGTGATCCCATAAATATAATCCCCTTCTGTAAGAGGTGCAACAGTTAACGTCTGATATCCCTTTCTATCAACTACATCTTTTAGCAATCCGCCATCCTCTTCCCTTATGGCAGCAATTATAGCACCTATACAATACAAAGGCCCTTCACTTCCTTCACCAACATACCATGAAGCTCCTTCTGCTCTGTATATAGTCTGTATACAAGGTTCTGTAACTATAGCTTCAAGAATTTGTCTACTCTCCTCTTCAGCAAAAAAGTCTTTTAATTTTTGATTATTTGAAGGTAAAGATAATATCAAGTCATCTACATCACTAATTATGGTGTCTGATGCCTTAGAGGCATCAACAGTAAGATTCAATTTTTTCGTTTGTTCCATCGCTATATCCGAAGCTACTTTAACAAGACTTTCATTCAAATAAAAGCAGAACGACATTAAGAAATGCATCGAAAATAATAAAACTAATCCTATTATCCAATTTGTTATTGCTTCTTTATATTTTGCCTTTTCTGATGCAATAGAGGAAATTGCCAATTTTATAGCCATCAATAGTACAGAAATAGAAAAGAAAGATACTGACAAATAAAAAATTGTAAAGTATATTTTGCCAAGCACCCCACCTAATATTTTTGCTATACTTCCATCGGCAGGATTTATAAAATTGGGATCAAGCAATGGTACAGCATTAAACAAAATTGCATCTGCCCAAGGCATAACTGAAGTTTGTGTTCCTAACATATTAGCAAGACTCGACAACAAAAATTCAATTGCTCCAGCCAACCATAAAATCAAGTACGAGATAGGTGCTAACAATGAATTTTCTTCGGCAACATCACTTAACCATGTAGCATCTGCTGTAGAAGTTGTATACAATTCATTTATTGCACCTGACACATGGCTGGTAAAAGCAACACAAACAAAAAAAACTATACTAACTAATAATATTTTTTTCTTTTTATTCATATTTTTTCTCCTTATGCATTAATAAAAAACTAGCCTATTCCATTTTTTTGTATTAATTTTGACAAGTTAGTTTCAACAAATTCAAATTCTCTTTGTGTAGGCTTAATTGAAATAACCGCAGATTCATATCCGATTTTAATAAGGCCTTCACCTCTAGAACATGTAAGTAAGAATTGTGATTCACCCTCACTTAATTTAAATACTTCTTTTAAGTAATCTATTTCAGACTTATCTTGTGCTAGGAAAAGTTTTGTTTCAGCAGATGTTAATACTGCTTGACACGCTTTGTTTTCATAGAAATCTTGGAATTTCTGTGATACAACAGTTAATGATACATTTCTTTTTCTGGCACGTCTAGCCATTGTATTTAAGAAATCAACAGCCTCAGGATAAGCAAGTAACATCCAAGCTTCATCAACAAGAACTCTTTTCATTCTAGCTCTAGATTTATCTTCACTATTTTTCTTAACATATTTTTCCCATATCCAAGTTAAAAGTATTTGTTGTGCAAGTGGTCTTGCAAATCTTTCTTCTAGTTGTGATATGTTAATATTTATAAATAATGATCCATCTTGCAATTCAAATGTAGATTGTCCATCAAAATATGCCATTTGTCCATCAAACTTTTTACAATATTGCTTCATAACCTTTACTAAATAGTTATAATGGAATGCATAAGTTGGATTATCATTTTCACTAGCCTTTACAGCTAATCTATCATACCAAGAACTTATTGTTGGCATTTCTTTTTTTCTTCTTTCAAGTCCAATATCATTTGTATATAAAGATTCTGGATCAGAAGTAATACCTCTTGAAGAATATTCTTCTGCAACAACTTCACTTATTATCTGTTTTGTAAGTTCGGTTACTTCTTCAGATTTTGTTGAACCTCTAGCCATTGTAAGTAATGACTGAGTAGCATCTTCTACTTTATTTTCAACATTTACAACTTGTTTATCTTTTCCTGTAATTTCATCTTTTTCAATTTCTGGTTCTATATCAAATATATTGATTATAGTATTAGATGTTGGACTTATATTTATGTTTATTCCTCTAAGAGCTTCGGCAACTACAACATACTCACCTTCAGCGTCAAGTACTAAGTTTTCAACGCCCATAAGTAATGCTGATCTAGCCATTATTGTTTTAATTGTAACAGATTTACCAGCACCAGATTTACCAAATATTATCATGTTGTAGTTTGTTAATGAACTACTAAAGTTGTCAAATATTAATGGTAATCCCGTTTGTTTGTTTATTCCAATTGGAACACCTATTTCATGTCCAGCATCTGCACTAACAAACGGAAATACTGTTGCCATAGATCCTCTATCAAAAGTATGTTTTCTTTTAATCTTATTATCATTAAGAGGTAAGTTTGATTTAAATCCTTCCTCCTGTAATGCCCAAGCTGTTTTCAAACTAATAAGATTTTTTGAAGCTTCCATAGCTAACAATTCTGACATTTTATCAAGTTCATCTTTAGAATAAGAGAACAATGTACAAAGAATTGTAGCTTCAAATAATTTGTTATAACCAGCAGCAATTTGATCTCTTAGTGCTTCCGCTTCTGCTTGTTTTGTAGATAAAACAGCTTCTCTGTTGATATCTCCTCTATCATGTGCAACATATCTTTCTGATTGAAGTTCAACTATTTGCTTATTTAATTGGTTTTGAGACACAGTCTCAGAAATTGGAGTAATGTAAACAGAAGTGTTTACATCTCCGAAATCATATATTCCAGACAAGAAATATGGAAATGTTGCTTGTCTAGGTAAAGTTGTTATATAAAAAGTACGTGCATATCTAGAAATTTTGGAAAATATTTCCAAATAATCATAGTGGCTAGCGTCTATTCCAGAAGGTGCTAATAAATCTTTTAAAGTAGATTTATTTTCTTGAAGTCCAGAAACAGCTAACTCATCAGATTTTATTATATTTTCAGCTGGTACAGCTTCATTATTCTGTTCTTTTTTCTTATCTTTTTTACTCATATATCTTACACCCCTCACGATAATTAGATAATACTATCAAAGAAATCATCCTCAAAATCATCATTATTGTTATCATCATTATTAGATATATTTGAATTATTATCTTCTGTTGTATTATTAACATTTTCATTTGTATTTTGTGAATTATTTTCTTCTTTTTTCTCGACAACATCAGGTATTATTGGCTCTTCAGGTAATTGTTGTTCTGGCATAACAGGTCCTTTTTCTACAATAGGTTGCTCTTCTTTTTTTACTTCAGGTACTATCTCAGCATCATTTTTAAGTTGAGATGCAAAAGTTTCTTGAGATATTGTAGCAGTTGTATTAACATTATTAACATTTTCCACAACATTAGCAGCTGTATTATTAATTTCAGAATTTTTAGTTACTGTTTCTTTTTCTTCCACTTTAGTTTCAGGTTTTACAGCATTTGCCGCACTAGCTTTTGCTTTTTCAAACAGTTCCTTTTTTTCTTTCTTATAATCATCTACAATTATTTGTTGAGCTGTTTCTTTTATTTTGGGGTCTACATTTTCTGTTTTTATAATATCGATAGCACTTTTTGAAATCTCTTGATTAATTTCATCTTGTTGTGCTTCTTTACTAACATAATCACCATCTTCTATTGCTTTCTTTAATGCCTCATAAGCCTTTATTTGAGCTTCATTTTCAATTTGTTTTTCTAATAATTCTGTTTTCTTTTCAAAAGCATCTTTTGAAGTAGAATATAATCTATAATATCCAGATTCTAAAGCTTGTTTAATATTTATATAATTTCTATCATCTCTATTATATGAATTGTATAATAGCTCTGCAAGCCCATTAGAATCAAGTGGTGTACCACTTACTGAGCAAGATGCAAGAGCACTAATTATTGAGGCAACTCTAGTATATAATTCATTATAACAAATGTCAGCAATTTCTTCTTTTGTGAAGCTTGCTGAAGCTGTAATTTCTGCAGAGTAATATGAAACTATAACATAAAAACTTCTTTGTAGTAAATTTTTATTCAAACTCATTCTTTCTACATATTTTACTATATCAGAAGCATATTCTAATACATTTTGTACGCTTTTCTTATTGTATTCTGCTCTAGCAATATCACTTCTAGTAGATTCCAAAGAATTTACTACTGAATTATACTCTGTTGTAGCATCGTTATATTCTTGTTGTAAAGCACGTACATTTTGATTATAAATATTAATACTCTTTTTCAAATCAATATTTTGAGCTTGTACATACAATTGAATTGGATATCTTAAGGTATTAAGGAATGTTATGAAACCTTCCTCTACAGCTAATTGTTCAACTTCTGACATCAAGTCATAGTTTATACCCTTACATTTTATAACCATTGTATACTTAGTCCCTTTATTTTGAACTATCATATCATTTTGTATTTTATCAAATTCCATAAAATTGAAAATATCTTCTTTTTTTACAGAATCATCTTTTATACCAGTTCCACCACTTTTTTTACCTGAAGAACTACTAGATGAACTTTTTCCTTTTTTATCGCTACTATCTTTATCCTCTGTTCCTTTATTTTTAGTTGCCACTAAAAATATTATAAGACATGTAATAATCACTATTAGTAAAACTATTGGAATTATTAAATTTCCCATCTTATTTTCCTCCTCTGTTTAAATCATATATATATATTTTTCTTTTGTTCTTAAAAGTAAGAAACCTAATTATTATATCTCCTAGGTTCTCGCCACCAGCTTTTCTAAACCTTCCCATTACTGGAGAATCCGGAATTTTTAGTGTTGCAATAGCAAAACCAATAGCAGCAAATACTCCTATTAAAATTATTCCTGGCACCATTCCCATTCCTATTATTTGGTTAATCAAAAAATATATTAAAACACCAAACAAACCAAAAACCAAAGTAACAACAAAAGACTTAATAGTAAAAATGTACAAAATTCTTGACTCACCTTTTGCACTACGTGGGACAAAATATGCTCTTCCCATAACAACCTCCTAATTATACTTAAACAACTTGGTTAATAACTTTAGAAATATAAGTTAATAATGTAATTGTTGCAAAAGTCATTATTATACCAATAACAAAATATACTGATTTTCCTTTTAAATCTGCTCTTCCAGATGCACCAGAAAATATATATTTTATACCAACATAAATTACTCCAATAAAAGCTAATATATTAAGTACAAACATTACTGTACTATATATGTTTCCAACCGAAGCTTTAAATCCGCTGCTAATAAAGAATAAATTTCCACTAGTAATTAACGTATTGTATATAGCATTCCATCCAAAGAAGAATACACACGCTACTAATAAGGTAATTAAATTTTCCTTTATTTCTGCCTTAGAATCCACACTTCCAAATATATATTTAACACCTAGTGTCGCTGTAGCTATTACAATAACAGTAGTTCCTAAAATTTCTATATATCCAAGTAATTCATCAATTATAGCTTTAGCTGTACTTGTATCTCCAATTCCACCTTTTCTACTATTATCATACCATTTGTATGCCATACTCCAAAAATTTCCTCTAATTCCTTCTGTCTCATCCCAAAAATCATTTGGATTATCTATTTTATTGTGTTCAGTATTACATTTACTCACACATGATGAATTTCCTTGCGGATTCTTACTTGCATCAGGACATTTAGATATGCACTCATTATATGTTTCCGCATATACCGGAATAAAAGACACACTTGCTATAACTAAAAATATAGCCAATATTTTTCCTATTTTACTCATAAAATCACCTTTCGGTTCATTATATCAAAAAGCCCCAAAAAAATCCATAAATAAATACTTATTTTATGGATTTTTTTTATTTTTAATATTTTTGAAATATTTTTGAAACATTTGAAATATTTTAAATCTATTTTAATACAGTAGTTGAAGCATTAGTAACAAATTGTACTACCGTTGAAGCTCCGAATACTAAAATCATACCTATTATTAAATATACAAAAGTCTTTTTAACATCAGCTCTTTGATCTGCAGACATATACATATATCTAATACCTAAAATTATTATGCCAGCAAACGATAAAATTTGAGCTATTAGAGTAAAGCTTCCCCAAATTCTTTGAGCAGATCTTTTTATCTTAGTATTAGCTGTTCCATTAGCAATATTTCCCTTATTAAATCCGTCTCCACCACTAACATCAAATGTAGAGTCTTTTCTTTCATATTTTTCATTCATATCTTCTTGCCAATCTTCAATGGAATCATATCCATCTGGCACTGTAGCAGCATTTGAATCATTACATTTCTCTTTTACACAAGAATTATAGCCTGGATTTCCTGTTCCATATGATGACTCACATTTCTTTTTACATTCATCGTAACTTTCTGCATACACTTGAACAATGAATATGTTTGCTATAATAAAAAATATTGCAAATATTTTTCCTATTTTTTTCATATACTCACCTCTCTAGTTTTTATATCATAAAGAAAAAATTTCTAAAAAATAAGAAGTTAGACAGAATCAGTCTAGCTTCTTATTTATTTAACTAATCAACGTTTCCGATTACTTCGTTTGTTGCAGTCATTATGAATTTAGCAACTGTAGAAGCACCAAATACTAAGATTGCACCAAGTACTAATATTATCATGCTCTTTTTGATATCTGCTTTTTGATCTGCAGAAGCAAACATATATCTAATACCTGCAAATACTATAGCAGCGATAGCCAATATTTGGAATATAAGTAAAACTGTTCCCCAAATTGTATTTGCTGCATCATTAACAGAACCTATTTTTTTATCTGTTGTAGGCATGTCTGTGCTTACTGCGAATACGTTACTTGCTAATACTACAACTACAAGTAATAAAACAGGTAATACTCTAAGCATTATTTTCTTTGATTTCTTCATAATTTTTCCTCCCATTTTCATATTACATATTTAAATTATACCAATTATAAAAAAAAAATCAATACTTTTTTGTCATTTTTTTAATTTTTTCAACATTTTACACCCTTTATATCTAGTATTTGCCCTATTTTCTAAGATTATACCTAATTTTTTGTAGATGTATTTTCCTTTACTTTTAACTTTCTTATAGATATAATATTTACGGTGATTTTTATTAAAAACTTTAATTTTGTTTATCCTAAATTTAATTCTTTTTTTATGTTAAATTTTTTTAATTTATTCTATATTATCTTTATTTTTACATCCGTTATTTTGTTTATATTTTTCCCAGATAATTTTTCTAATACTCATAATGATAATGTTTTTTTATTACCTACCTATCTTGACACCAATCATCTTTCTTCTGAGTTTGGTTATAGAGAAATATATGGCAAAGTAAATTATCATAACGGTATTGATTTTCCGGTTCCAGAAAATACTCCTGTCTATGCTACCATGTCTGGAATAGTGAATTATTCTGACTTTATGCCAGGATATGGCATTTGTGTTACAATTATTCATGAAAATGGTTTAAAAACCTTATACGGTCACCTTTCAGAGAAATATCATGTTCCAAATGGTTCATATGTTTTTAAAGGGGATCTTATTGCTTATGTAGGACCTAAATTTTTATCAGATGGTAGACTAAATGGTTTTACCACAGGACCTCATCTTCATTTTTCCATTTTTGATAATAATGGCAATGCATTAAACCCATTAGATTTTGAATATAAAAAAAGCCGGTACATAAAAATGTACTAGCTTATATATTTTCGTTTCTATTAATTATTTTCTTCTACTTTATTTAATGAAAATTTTGCTACTGAAATTTCATATGCTACCATTTCTTTAGAAGTTCCATCTTCATATTTTTTTTCATATTTTCTAGATTGAATTCTTCCTGATAGCTTTACCATAGTTCCAACTGGTAATTTTTCACAAAACTTTGCATTTCTTCCCCATAATATACATGGGATATAATCTGATTTTTTATAAGTTCTATTAACTGCTAAAAGTATATCAGCAATTTCTCTTCCTAAAGGTGTTTTTCTATAAACTGGAGTTTTGCATATATATCCAATAAAATTTGCATCATTTATTGTTAATACTTCTTCTGTTTGGTTTAATTCTATCTCTCTTGCAAATATAGAAAGTACTAATTTTGATCTACCTTCTGTTTGTTGATTATAAGATCTAAATTGACCTTCTAATTTTATGTACTCTCCTACTTTTAGATCTTCTAAATCAATTAATCTTTCTGATATAATAACTGGTAATATATCACTTGAATTACTAAGTCTTTTTGTTTCTATATTAAATCTATAAAACTTTTCTTCGAATATTTCATGACTATATTCTGGAACACTTACTATAGCCCCACCGATAATAACTGAATTACTTTCGCCAATGTTTTCCATAAACTTATTTCCTCCTTTGGAACTTTATATTATTATTCTTATGTTTAAAAGTATAAAAAAATTACTAAGTAAGCTCATTATAACATAACATTTTATTTTTGTAAAGTGTTTATGTAAACATTTATTTTTATTTTTGCTATTTAACTAATATTATTTAAGTACATCGTAATATTTTTGTAACATTTATTTATTAGCAATCATTGCCAAAGAATACAATATAATATGCTGTAATAAAAATGTAATATAAAATGTATATTGCAGTATTTTCGACTTTTTTCCCAACTTCCCATTATAGAGTAATATAACAGGAAATGCTATAAAACAAAAAATTCCAATAAATTTTTCATGAATAACACATATGCTAAATATAATAAAACAAATTAATATTCTTCCTAAAATATCATTTTTTCTAGTAACATATTTTTCTACTATATACATTCCAAATATCATAATAGGAATATAGATTGAATAATCTATTTTTACAAATTTATATATAGACAAAATTAAACATATTGCAAAAGTTTTTATAACAACACTTACAATTTTTGTTAATAAACCATTTTTATTCTTTTCGATATTTTTGCTCTTAAATTCAACTATACTTAAAATTAATACAGATATTGCAAGTGAAAATACAACATTATAATAAGAAGTTATTGAAGTTAAATAATTTGGAAAATATAATTTATTTATATAACCTACTGTTCTAATTCCAATTTCAGTTAGTACTGCCAAAATAATTAGTCTAATAAAATATTTCTTTTTATTACTTGTGTGTAAAAAACCTTGTACTATTAAAAAACAGAATAAAGGCATTGACGCTCTTCCAATTACTCTACATACAATATAAAATTCAGTTGATATATTATCAACAAAATAAAATCCAATATGATCTACGATCATAAATAAAATTGCACATATTTTTAAAACATTTGAAGTAACTTTATTCATACTACTACTCCGTTCTACTCTAATAAAGTATATTGTTTATTGAATATCTTGTCAAGTAAGCCAGAAAAATTTATAAAAATAACACTCACCTATAAGGTAAGTGTTATCTTTGTTATTGTGATTTTTTGTATTTCTATTGTGCATTTTTTGGCAATTTCATTGTGCAATTTTCGTCAATTTCATTGTGCAATTTTCGGCATTTTTGTTATAAACTTTTATTCACCTGATTTTAAAAGTCCCATCATATTCTTTTTATACGCTTCTACTCCTGGTTGATCAAAAGGATTTACCTTTTGTACATATCCACTAATAGCACATGCTTTTTCAAAGAAAAATATAAGTTGACCAACATTATATTCATTCAAGTCATCCATATTTATAATTATATTTGGAACTCCACCATCAACGTGAGCTTTCACTGTTCCAAGATAAGCTTGCTTATTTATATAATCAATTGCTTTATCAGCTAAGTAATTTAAACCATCTTCATCTTCTTCAGTTCTAGGAAGACATATAAAGCTTCTATCTAATTTTACATTTATAATTGTTTCAAATATATTTCTTTTACCTTGTTGAATCATTTGACCCATTGAATGAAGATCTGTAGTAAATATATCTCCAGCTGGGAAAATTCCTTTTCCATCTTTTCCTTCACTTTCACCAAATAATTGTTTAAACCATTCTATAAAATATTTGAAAGATGGTTCATAACTTGCAAGTATTTCAATTTCTTTTCCTTTTTGACTTAATATATTTCTATATGCTGCATATTTGTAACATTCATTTTGTTCTAAACTTCTTTCATTAAATATATGTGACGCAAACATTGCACCATCTAAAATATCTTCAAAATCAATGTTAGCAACCGCCATTGGTAAAAGTCCAACTGGAGTTAACACTGAATATCTCCCACCAACATCATCTGGTATTACAAAAGTTTTATATTCGTGTTTATCTGCAATATCTTTTAATACGCCTTTTCTAGCATCTGTTGTAACATATATTCTTTCTGCTGCTCCAGAAACACCATATTTTTCTTCCAACATTATTCTTAAAATTCTAAATGTAACAGCTGGTTCTAATGTTGTACCAGATTTTGATATAACGTTTATTGAAAAATCTTTGTCTTGTATATATTCAACTAAGTTTCTTAGATATTTACCACTAAGATTATTACCAGCAAATATAATTTCTGGATGTTTTCTTTCTTCTAATGGTTTCATATTACTAAAAGAATCTGAGAAAAGATCTATAACCGCTTGAGCCCCTAAATAAGAACCTCCTATACCAATAACAACAAATACATCAGATTGCTTTTGAATCATTGAAGCAGCCTCTTTAATACTTGCTACCTCTCCATCTGATACTCTATTTGGTATATCCATCCATCCTAGCATATTTCTTCCAAGCCCTGTTCTATTATTAAGAGCATCATGAGCTTCCAATATTTCATCTTTTATTAGCTCTAACTCATCATTATCTACAAATTTTTCCATCCCTTTAAAGTCTAGAGACAAACCTTGCATACTATCACCCCTCAATTTATTTAAAATTTATCTTACGTATTTTTCTGTTAAACTTTTAACAATTCTTCTTGCTTTTCTCTTATTTTTTTCCACTTCTTCACCAGAAAGTTCTTTTATATTTTTGCATAGAACTAAGTCCATTGCCTCTGCAAGTGCTGCCATGTCATCTTCTTTTAATCCTTTAGTAGTACAAGCAGCTGTTCCAACTCTTATTCCACTTGTAACCATTGGAGACTCTTTATCATTTGGAACTGCATTTTTATTTACTGTAATATTAACTTCCTCTAAGATACTTTCTGCTTCTTTACCAGTCATTTTTTTAGTAGAAAGATCTATCAACATTAAATGATTATCTGTTCCTCCAGATACTAATTGGTATCCTCTCTTAATCATTTCTTCTGCTAAAGTTTTAGTATTTAAAACTACTTGATCCATGTATACCTTAAATTCTGGTTCTAATGCTTCTTTAAAACATACTGCTTTTCCAGCGATTACATGTTCTAAAGGACCTCCTTGAATACCAGGGAAAATAGTTTTATCTATTGCTTTTGCATATTTTTCCTTACAAAGAATAAGTCCTCCTCTAGGACCTCTTAAAGTCTTATGAGTTGTAGAAGTAACAAAATCTGCCACATCAACTGGTGACATGTGATTTCCTGTACAAACTAATCCAGCTATATGAGCCATATCAACCATTAAATATGCTCCAACTTTATCAGCTATTTTTCTAAACTTTAAAAAGTCTATTTTTCTTGGATATGCACTTGCTCCAGCAACAATCATTTTAGGTTTATATTCCATAGCCTTCTTTTCTACATCTTCATAATCTATAAAGCCTTCATCATTTATTCCATATGACACAAAATTAAACAATTTTCCTGAAAAATTAACTTTGCTACCATGTGTTAAGTGACCACCATTTGATAAATCCATTCCAAGTACTGTATCTCCTGGTTGTAACATTGCCATATATACAGCCATGTTAGCTTGACTTCCACTATGTGGTTGTACATTGGCATGTTCTGCACAAAATAGTATTTTAGCTCTTTTTATAGCTAGTTTTTCCACATTATCAACATTTACACATCCACCATAATATCTTTTTTCTGGATATCCTTCTGAATATTTATTAGTAAGAACAGAACCCACTGCTTCCCTAACGGCATCAGATACAAAATTTTCAGAGGCTATAAGTTCAATATTTTCATTTTGTCTTTTTTCCTCATCCTTTATATAGCCATATAGTTCTTTATCGAATTTCTTTAAATTATCCATTACTTTTATACCACCTTTCTAATTTATAAAACAAAAATTAGTCTATATTAATTAGTATATTCCTTAAAGTATTATATTCTTCATATATCTTTGGATTTGAATATTTTTTCCAATTATCAATCTCATCTTTTTTTAGATATTCTCTCATTTTTGTAGCTGATATTCCAAGTACTTTTCTATCAACTAATATTTCACTTATATCTTTTACATCCTCTTTATCAAAACACTTAAATATATTTTTATCCTTTCCATAAATTATACATTCAAGTTTTTCTCCCAAGTAATCTTGAGCAGTTTTTATTACGTATTTTCCCCATTCAGGTGTTAGATCATTTTCATTACTTATATCGTTTATTTTTCTTACAATTATTCTACCAGAATTTATTTCATCACTATATATTTTTTCAATTAATTTAATTCTATAGTCACCGCTATATGGATTTCTAACTTCATTTTCTAAACTAGATGAACCTACTAAAATAAGTAGTTTATCACAAGTTTCTAATCCTAAATTAATTAATTTTTCATGTCCAACATGTATGTGTTGAAATCTTCCAAGAATAACTCCTGTTTTAAATGTTTTCAAATTAATCACCACCTAGCGTTTATTATATAATACAAAATTTGAAAAGTAAATGAAAAAACTAGAAAAGAAAAAAATAATTATTTTATATCATAAAATCATTTTAGATTTTAATGTTATACTTAAGACTATACTTGTAAAAACAATTTATACGTAAAAAAATCCTTGTGATAAATAATCATCACAAGGACTTTTCTATTATTGGTGCACCATCAGGGGCTCGAACCCTGGACAAACGGATTAAGAGTCCGCTGCTCTACCAACTGAGCTAATGGTACAATCACTACTTAGTTATTATACAATTTTAAATTTTAATTGTCAAGTAGTAAAGAAAAAATTCACTAATTAAGCAATATTTTTTGCATAAACAGTGAATTCTTTCCTTATTAAAACTGATTTAATTTTTTATTTTATTATTATTTTCTTAAAAGATATCCATTACAAGAAATATATTCTATACTAAATTCGTTAGAATTAATATCAGAAGATTTTCTATAATATGCTGAGATTTTATTTATTCTTAATACCTGCTTGTCATCAATTTTAAATGTATAATCAATTTTTTCTAAATAATCTGCAACACTTGTTCTATCATTCTCTTTAACATTTATTAATTCATTTACAATTTTTTTCATAGCTTCATCATACTCACTACTTTCAGCTTTTTCATAGTCGTCATTGTAGCTATATTTAAACTCTTTCATTGTAGAATATCCTGCTATATTTATGGTATCATCATAATTACCTAATGTTTTATTATAATAGATTTTTTGTCTTGCACTCAAATTACTATTATCTTTATTATCTTCATTCTTATCACTTAAACTTTTTATTTCTTTCATTTTGTTTTCTACATCTACCGTTATATATTTTTCTTTATTTGTCTGTTCTTTAAGATAATCGTAAGCACCTTCAAAAGCTTCCATTTGTTCACTTGTCATTTCATTTGTATCCATTTTCATATACTTTTCAATTCTACTGTTTTGATTATTGTTAGATACAGTTACCATATTAAATGGTGTTAAAGTAGCAATAACACTAAGCATCATAAATACTACTATAGACAAATATATTTTTTCAGATTTTTTGATTATCATAAGTAATATTGTTATTATTTCAAAAGCTAAAAACATATAAGTTATATATCTAGAAATTGTTATACCATATCCTAAAAATCTAACTATAACAGCGTATATTTGCAAAATTATAAGTGGGATTAGATAAAATGGTAATATTTTTGTTACTTTATCAATAAATTTAATTTCCTTATGATTTCTTAAAAAATTAAATAAGAAAAATCCCGCTATAAATATAGCTGCTACAACTGGATATATAAAATTAGATGGTATTTCTTTTTGTATAAATAATTTTACAATATAAATGTATAATATTGCACTGATAAATTCATACAGTGGTAATACTATATATAAATTTAGTACTTTAAAAAATGTACTACTTTCTTTTTGACCATCATTAAAGAAAACTTTAAGAATTGCTGGTAAAAAGAATATTCCTTGCACTAATATAATTATTCTTGAATAGAAAACTGGATCTAAGCTAGAAAATATCAATGCTTTAAATAGAAAATATATTATTGCTACACCAACACTTATTACAAAATCAAAAGCCATAATTTTTAGACTTCCAGCAACCACAGTATACACATATTCATTAAAATTTAATGTAGATTTTCTATACATTTTATATAAAGCTGTAAGAATACATATTGATGCTAAACCATAAAGGAAAAGCCCCATTCTCTCTTGTACAAAATTTATTGAAAATCCAAATAAATATTCTTTACTTGTATAAAATACATAAACGAAAATGGATGTAATTGCTAAATTTACAACATAGCTTATAAACTTAATTGATTTTTTCTTAAAATCATAAGCTGTTTCTATAAATAAACTAATTAAAGTAAATAAAGCTAGAAAACTATAAATAATTTGTAAAGTATTTTCATTTTTAAATTTTGATACATCCATGTCGAAGGTTATTGCAGCAAATACAGTAAAAATAAAAATTGTAATTAATGTAACAGGCATCTTTTTTAGCAAATTCTTTAATGCATTAACCATTTTATTTGTTAAACTTTTTAATTTTTTCAAAACAATCACCTACTTCTTTTTAACTTCTTCAAATCTTTTAATTTTCATTGTGGTTGTTTTTACGAAATCTTCATTCTTTATTTCAAGTTTTTTAACTGCTTTATATTGTACTAAATTTCTATTAATTTTCTTAATTTCATTCCAGATCAAGTCATAAATTTCCTCATCTGTAGGTCTTGCATCTTTGTATTTTTCTTTAATATACTCTTCATTTAAAGTAACTCTTGCTGTAACAACAAGTTCTTCTTTATTTTCTTTTTTACCATAAACCATAGATTCATTTACTAAATCTATTTTATTTATCATAGTTTCAATTTCTTCTGGGAATATTTTCTTTCCATTTTGAGTAACAATAACATTTTTACTTCTACCAGTTATTACCAAATTACCTCTAAGATCAAAATATCCAATATCTCCTGTATAAAACCAGCCTTTTCTCAATGCTTTTTTAGTTTCTGATTCATTTTCATAATATCCCATCATTACGTTAGGACCTTTTACGATAATTTCACCCACATTAGAATTTTCATCTTCATTACCACTTAGATCTATTCTAATTTCAGTTCCTTCAACTGCCTTTCCAACTGTACCATCAGCATCAAATTTCATTGATGTACCAGCTGAAAGTGGTGATGTTTCTGTAAGACCATATCCTTGTAGGAAGTTAAATCCTAAAGATTCCATTTTAGTAATAAGTTCTGGATCTAAAGGAGCTGCTCCACAAAATATATATTTTAGATTTCCTCCAAGACTTTGATGAACTTTCTTAAATAAACTTCTTCTAAAGTCAATTCCTATTTTATTAAAGCCTAAAGCCACACTTCCTAAAGCTTTTATTAATTTATCTTTTCCAGTTTCTCTTATTTTTTTATCTATTCTTTGATACATTCTTTCTATAAGAGCTGGAACCGCTAATATAAAATCTGGTTTTATTTCTTGTAGATTTTTAGTTACATATTTTAGTCCTTCGCATATTCCAACAGTTGCACCAACACTAGTCATAAATAAATAATCAAGAGTAAATTCATATGTATGATGTAAAGGTAGTATTGACAAAGATGTATATTTATAAAAATTCGGAACTATCATATTACAAGAGTATATATTTGATGTTAGATTTCTATGATTTAACATTACTCCCTTGGCTTTATCTGTTGTACCAGATGTAAAAAGTAGAACAGAAAATTTTTCTTCATCAATTTCTATTTTTTCATAGAAATTATCGCCTTTTTCTATAATTGCTTTTCCTTTTTCCACAAGTTCATCAAAAGCATAAACTTTCTTATCTGATTTTTCTTTTCCCATCTCTATGTATGTCATATCAAAAGGAAGTTTATCCATTATTTCTTCAATTTTTTCTTTTCTTCTTGATGAATAGCAAATTGCTTTTGCTCCAGATCTTTGTATTAAATTTAATATTTCATTACTTGGTAATTCCTTATCAAGTGGTACAATTACACCTACTCCACATACAACAGCCATGTAAGTTGCATACCATTTATAAGAATTTTCACCTATAACAGCAATCTTTTGATCTTTTAACCCTAATTTTTTTATCATCATAGTTCCTAAAGCATTAACATCTTCTTTTACTTTAGAATAAGTTATTTTCTTGAATTCTTTGTTTCCCTCTTTATCTAAAAATGCTACTTTATCCTTAAACATATCGCATTTTATATTTATTATATCTTTTAAAGAATCCATCTTTTTTATTTTACTATCCATAACGCCTCCAATAAATTTTACTATATTATATATTTTATGTATCAAAATGTCAAATATCAATATGACAAGTATTTTGACTATTTTTAGGATGTAAACTACATAAAAATTGACTTTTTATGTTAAATATGTTATACTTATATTAGTGAAATGTGTAAAAAATAATAAATTATTTATTTTGGAGGAATTATTATGACAGTTAGACAGAAAAAATTGTGCTGGCTCAGGATTTTTCAAATTTTACTTCTTGTTTTGATTGCTTATGAAATTATTACAGCTCTTCGCTTGACAGTGTACAATCTTCAGATAGTTTGCAACGAACAGCTTCGTTTCGTAGAGGCTTCTGAAGAAAGCTATGTAACCACATATGAAGATTTAAGTTTTGCTAAGGCAGAATTTAAAGACGGCAATGCAATTGCAGCACTTCCTTTTGTAGGACGTATTGTTCTTTACATTGCAACGGGCATGCTCTTTGCAATGGTAACGAAAACACGTAACAGAGTGCTTAGATCAAAGAGAAGTAAAAAGACGGCGAGAGTACCGGTTGCAACGGTGACTGCAAAATCGTCGATGGGCAGTGTATCTCCTAGAGTAGACGTCGCAAGATTCTATAACTAGGAAAAAGCGGGTGGTTAAATCAACTACCCGCTTTATTTGTTTTAATTTTCATCACTACTTTTTTCTTTTTTTTCAATATCAATTTCAACCGTTTTTTCAGGTTTATTTACTGCTTGTTCAGCTAAATTTGTTGCTTTATTTATAACATCTGGTATAAGTTCTATTAATTTATCAACTGGAGTAGAACCATCAAGAGTTAGTAATTTAACGTTCGAACCATTAGCAACTAAAAAGGCCATTGGTGTTATATGAACTCCTGCTCCACTTCCTCCACCAAACGGTAATTTTGCAGTTTCTGAATACTTATTTAATTTATTAGTATTAAACTCACTTCCACCAGCTGCAAACCCAAAACATACTTTAGATACTGGTATAATAACTGTTCCATCTGGTGCTGTTAACATATCTCCCACAATAGTATTAACATCTACCATACTTTCTAACGAACTCATAGATGTCATCATTAAATTTTCAATAGGATGTGCTTCTGCCATTTTTATTCCACCTTTCTATTTCTTACATTTATATTATTCACAAAATTTTATGAGCATATACAAAAACAGAGTAAATTAATTACTCTGTTTTATAAGAAAAATACTCACAAACAAGTTTGTTCATGCAGTCTACATTTTTATAAATTACCTTTATGCATATACCATACCTTAAGGCTGCTGCAGTCAAATAATTTAAATCCATACACCATTTTATTAAAGTTTCGTTAAAGTTTTGGTTTTGGTTATAAGCTTTAAGTACATCCACTTTATCTAGATGACTTAATAATCTGTCACAAGAAAATATTATTTCTTTATATACCTTTTTTCTAGATTTAAGATTTTTTACTGCTTTTTTATACCATCTTACATCTTTCCGTAAACTTTCTAATATTTTTAAATACGATATTATGAAGCAATCCATTTTTAAATTATTATCCATAGCGCTCTTTCTCTCCTTAATTTCAAGTTTAGATTACATATTATTTTTCCTTATTATATCATCTAACACTACATCAAGTCAAATTATTAGCCATTTGGAGAGATTTATTATTTTGCTTTACATTATTTTTTAATTTATTATTTATTTTCTTTTTTAATATAAAATACTTTATTAATGCCTTTATTATAATTGGTAATATTATTATTATACTAACAGACATTATCATATTAATTCTCAAGCTATAAATTTCATTACTAATGTACGTTGTATAAGTTGTTTTATTTAAATTAAATTGATTAATATTTTTAGCAATATAGATATTAATAATACTATTTAAAAAAGCTATAACGTAAGAATTTATTATTGGTTCAAAAAAATTAATCCCAAAATTTATATCTAATTTCTTATATTTTAAATGCTTAGCAAGTGATTTAGCATCTTTTGTATTAAAATAGAACTTATTTGTTTTTTCATAATTTATAATACTCTTTAAAAAATTTAGAATTGTTGTTATAACATCGTCTGCTATTATTTTCTTTCTAAGTTTATTTTCACTCTTTTTTCTAGCGTTTTTTTTCTTCTTATCTAATCTAATTTTCAAGACCGGAATAAAATATAAAATGTATACTATCATATAATTTTCATTTGGATATGAATCATTCTGAGAAATTATATCATCTAAAATATTGTTGTTATCACTTTTCTTTCTATGTCTTATATTATATTTTAATTTTACTCTTATTGGTATTATTAGTATTAACGCTACAATAATTATTATACCAATTAAAAAATACCACATATTTCCACCTAAAATTATTATTTGTAAAAATTTTAAATTTATAACATAGAAAAAAAGGTCATAAATGACCTTTTTCTAACTATATTCTAATTTAAATCCAACAATATCAATTGTATCACCTGTTCTAAGTCCCATATCTCTTAGTCTATCCATAACGCCCATATTTTTTAGGACTCTATCCATATATTGTCTTGATTCTATGTCAAAGATATTAACTTTTCCCATAAGTCTTTCAATTGGGCCACCAGAAACATAAAATACACCATCTTCTACTTTGATAATTATTTCTTGATCTGGTAGTTGTTCTTTTTCATAATTTTCATCAATACTTACTACTTCTTCTTTCGGTATTTTCTTAAGTTCTTCTGCTACGTAGTCGATAAGCTCTCCAAGTCCCATGCCTGTAGCACCTGATATCTTAAATAACTTTAAGTTTTCTTTTTTACAAACATCTTCTAATCTTTTTAAGTCTTCTTCATTATTTAAAGCATCCATTTTGTTTGCAACCACTATTTGTTTTTTATGACTTAACTTTTCGCTATATTTTTTAAGCTCAGTATTAATCTTGTAAAAGTCATCAACTGGATCTCTATCTTCCATTCCTGAAATATCGATTACATGTAATAGTAATCTTGTTCTTTCAACGTGTTTTAAAAACTTAAGACCTAAACCTACACCTTCACTTGCTCCTTCAATTATTCCTGGAATATCAGCCATAACAAATGTTTCTCCAGAATTTGCTCTTACTACACCTAGTGCTGGTTCAAGTGTTGTGAAATGATAATTAGCTATTTTAGGCTTTGCAGATGAAACTGTTGAAATTAAAGTTGATTTTCCTACATTTGGAAATCCTATTAAACCAACATCTGCAATCATTTTTAACTCTAACTCAATATTTTTAGTAACACCTTTTTCACCAGATTCAGCAAAATTTGGAACTTGACGTGTAGAAGTAGCAAAATGTTGATTACCTTTTCCACCTTTTCCACCTTTTGCTATTAGTATTTCATCTGAATCTCCTGATAAGTCTGCAACAATTACATCTTTATCCACATCTTTCACAATAGTTCCTTGTGGAACTAATATATATAAGTCTTTAGCTGATTTTCCTGTACAACGAGATCCTTCACCATTTTTACCATCATCAGCTTTAAATATCTTTTTGTATCTAAAATCTAGAAGAGTATCAGTACTTTTATCTACTTTTATATAGATATTTCCCCCTCTTCCGCCGTCTCCACCATCAGGACCGCCGTTAGCAACGTATTTTTCTCTTCTAAAAGATATAGCTCCGTTTCCACCATCGCCTGATTTTACGACTATTTTTACATTATCTATAATCATTAATTTTCTCCTTCTTCTTCAAAATAATTTATCTTTATAGCCTCTTTAACCTTTTTCATTGTGTATTTAGCACGTTTTCTTGCTCTAGCTGTTCCATTAATTAAGACTTCATCTATTATTTCTGGATGTTCTTCATAGTATTTTCTTTTCTCTCTTATTGGTCTTAAATAATCATTAATCTTTGATATTAATTCTCTCTTGCATGCAACGCATCCTCTTTTGCCCTCTCTACATTCTGAAAAAACACATTCTTGATTATCTAAGTTAAATAATTTATGATAATATCCAACCATACAAATATCTGGATTTGCTTTATCATCTTTCTTTATCTTAGCTGGATCTGTAACAGCTCCCATAACTTTTTTAGAGATTTCTTCCTCACTATCAGCAAGATATATAGCATTTCCAAGACTTTTTCCCATTTTAGCGTTACCATCTAATCCCTTTATTCTAGGAGTTTTACTTAAACGTATCTCTGGTTCTACCAAAGTTTCACCATAAATAGAATTAAATTTTCTTACAATTTCTCTTGTTTGTTCTATAAGTGGTTCTTGATCTTCACCAGCTGGAACAATATGAGCACCGAAAGCTGTGATATCAGCAGCTTGACTTACTGGATATCCTAAAAATCCGTATGTAATACTTTCTCCATTATTTCCAAATAATTCTTTCTTTTGAGCAATTTCAGTTTTAACAGTTGGGTTTCTTTGTAAACGTGAAACAGTTACTAAGTTAGAATATAGCACTGTAAGTTCTGCAACTTCTGGTATCATTGATTGTATAAATATAGTTGTCTTTTCAGGATCTATTCCACATGATAAATAATCTATACAAAGTTGTCTTACTGAATTTCTTACTTTATCAGGATTATTAAAATTATCTGTTAAAGCTTGAATGTCTGCTATTAATATAAATTGATCAAATTCATCTTGTAATTTCACCCTATTTTGTAATGAACCAAAATAATGTCCTATATGTAACTTACCAGTTGGTCTATCGCCAGTAAGAATTATTTTTTTATTTTCCACAAAATCACCTTCTAAAATTATATGTAATATTATACATTAAATTTGTACAAAAATCTAGTATTCTTACATATTTTTATGTAAGAATAGGAGACTTTATAATATTAAAAGTCTCCTAAAAATTTATTTTACTATTAAAGTTACTCTAAAACCACTTGCGTTTGCAACTGGAAAACCAAATGTGTTGTCATAGGCAAATATACCTCCACCATGTTTGTTATTATAATAATATCCACCTCTCATAAAAAATGGATTAGTAGAATTTGGGTAATATGAGTTTTCATCATTAATAGCTTTATTTCCAATTCCTGAAGTAGATGTTTCTGCAATTGCATCTCCATATATATCATTTACGCCGAAGTTTTCATTACCAGAATCATTTTCTTTATTGTATGAATAAACTGTAACATATTTTGTACTCTTATTTTCACTTGTCATTACTTTTCCCCAAGAAGAAAGATTTTTTTCTCCATTTGAAATATATGCTGCTACTCTTTCAGAAACACATCCATTTAAATCAAATATTCCCCATTCATTATTTGTGCTACTTGCTCCAACATAATTTGGTTCATTTTTACCACTTTCTTTATTATATCCATAACCGGTTATAGCATATATATTAGAATTAAGACTAGAACCATCTACATCAATCATTTTTATATTGTTTAAACACATGCTATTAACTGCTACTTCTTCACCATTTCTACCATACTCACTCCATGTTAAATAAGCTACAGCACCCCATTCACTATTCTTCATCAAATGACTATCAATTTGCTTACTCTTAAGTCCATAAAGTGTTGTACTTGTAGAAACTTTACTTGATAATTTATAAGAATCATCTATGCTAATAACATTATATGCATATGTTAAAGGCTTAAATACTGGGAATGTTAATGGTTCACTATTGTACTTTCCCTTAATTAATTGTTGACCAAGGAAATTAGTTTTATTATGTCTATGATATGAAGAATAATTTATATTTGATTTTACAAGATCTTCAATATTTGGTACTTCTGGTTCAGTAATAGTTCCATCTGTTCCTATCGTTTGTGTTGCTCCTTGAAATCCAGCTGCATATTTTGCTACCCATATTCCAGGAATTTCTGAGTCCCATTCTCCATTTTTATAGTCTACATCTTTACCATTTTTAAATGCTGGATGTATGATATAACCATTTTCAGTGGCGTCCTTTTCCACACCAATTTCCACATAATTATTGGTTGTGTCTTTTAAGAAAACTACATTTATTTTTGTACTATTACCACTACCAGTTATTTTATAAGCAAATCTTGGTATCCATACAAAATAACTTCCATCTTTTAATTTTACATTTGCCCATTTATTATTTTTATAATTATACCAACTATAATTGTAAGAAGGTTTATATTCTTTTCCACTTGAAGTCCAACTGATAATAGACATTCCATCAGTTATCTGAGGCGTATTTACATTTCCATCAAAACTTCCATCACTTACTATATTTGCTTCATCAGTTGATAATAAATTTAACCCCTCTTCAAGTGAAATATTGTTTACACTATCAGAATTACTTAAATTAATTTCATCATTTATTTTATCCGATTTCATATTTTTAAATGACATTACAATTGAAATCACTATAACAATGCTTATTAATACAATTATTTTAATGCTTTTATTACTTTTTTCCATGATCCACCTCCTAATTATTCTCTAATGTATTTATACTAGGTGCAAAATAAATTTGACCTATTTCATACCATTTAGTTTCAACTATTTTTGTATCATTAGCAATTAGATAGTCTGGATCGCCATCTTTATTATCTTTAAATAGTCCCAAAGCAATTTTATAATCACCTTCTGGTATTTGATCAGCTACAGTTATATAAAATTTCCTTTGCTCAGTACTTTCTGATTCAATACTATTTAAATTTATATTATCAATTTTATATTTTCCGACAAGAGTATTTTGATTATCCAAAATTCCTATATAACCATCACAATTTTCATATAATCTTGCTACTCCGTCATTTTCTATAGACAATTTTATATTAATTTTATCTCCTGTTGTAATTGGATTACTTTCATCAGATTTTGTATAAGTAACATTATTTATTTTGAAATAATATCCTAGTTTATTTGCAAGATATTTCCAAAATGCTTTATTACACATTCCTTTGTTATCTTCTGGAACATCATCATCAAAAAACATAACGGGAATAAATTCTAGATATGATAACTTTTGAGCCTTTACTTCATCTTCAAGTTCATCTCTCCAATATTTTCCATTATACTTTTTATTCTTATAATAAAAGCCTGTGCCTTCCTTTTCAACAGGACAAAATTCTGCTGCAACTGGAGCATATTCTGATGCCCAAGAACCAACATATTCTGTTATTGATGTATCCAACATTCCATCACATCTAAGTCCCACGCCTTTTTTATACTTGTCATTGTTACTAACACTTTTAGCATAATTTTGATACATTTCTTTATATCTATTTTCTGTTGTTTGATCACAGGCTGCATTTAGTACCCAAGTATTAGGAAACGTATCTTTAAAAGGAGATATATACAAATCTCTTAATTCGTTTGCAGATATTGGTTCACTTCCAAAAGCATTAATCTGCTGTTCTCCAAAATTTCCATAAAATCCAGCTTCAATAAATGCTATACTTTCTGTTAAATCTTCTTCTCCTTTTTGACCTTTAGAATTAATATCATTCTCCAATCTATTTTTTAATATTTCCAAATAATAATTAACAGATGCAATGTAATTTTCATCTTTCCAATCTGGAATTGTTTGCATTGTGGTTATTGCATTCCAAAAGTACTGTCTATTAATTCCATTTATATTATAATTAATAAATTTAACTCCTTTTCCTCCCTCAATACTAGAAATTTCTTGTGCATCACTACTAAATAAATTACTTGGTAAATTAGAACCATTTTGTGCAGTAGAATTAGTTGACCTAATTCTAAATGCAAATTCTTTACCATCTCCTTTATATTTTTTTATAGCATTTCTTATTTTTTGGTTATATCCTTCAAGTGTATAAACTGATCCTAAATCAAATCTATAATAACCACATGCTATTAGTGATCTAAAATTTCCATATTCTTTTGCCTTATCGTTTGAAGCTAAATTTCTATTCCAATCTGCATACACATCTCCTTTATCATAATAAAACAGTCCTTTTCCTGGATTTATTAATACCTTGTCTTTAATATCTGTAAATTTACTTTGAGGATTATCTACTAATAAAGAAGAGGCTTTAAAATTTTTTACATAAAGTTCCTTAACATAGTCTGAATTAAAATTTATGCCTGTATTATCAGTATATTCTGTTTTCAAATATCCATTTTCATCAAGCATATCATCAGATACATCAACATAATACAAATTAGAAACTTTATTACACCAACTAATAACCTCCTTGTTAATTCCTTCTACTTTATTTTTAGTTTCCTCTGCATCTTTTTCATATTGACTTGAACATGGTAATATGGAAGCTATATATATTGGTTTAGTACGATAATTATACAATAAACGCCCTAACGTACTACTCACATCATCAAAGTTATCTACTTCGTTTGCGCCCAATATTACCAAAACGCCTGAAATTTGGTTACTACTTATTTTTCCTGATTCGGTTTCTATAGTAGATTTTATATCTGGATTATTATAGAAATCTGTTTCAATTACATTAATATTTTTTCCAAGTCGGTTTAATTTTTCTTTTAATCCATGAATTTGTGAATCATGTACAACGAAGAAGTTATTAAAGTTTTACGCGGCTGCTTTAATTTCATTAGACTT
>CAJLBR010000008.1 GCA_905204915.1 uncultured Clostridium sp. | reverse complement strand
TAATGTACAAGCTATAGCATTATAAATTACTGTAGTTATAGCAGGTATTACTTCCCCATACTTTGGAACTAAAATTACGTTTAAAACATACTTAACAACTGCTCCTATTGCAAGACATGTACCTGGTACAAAAAGTTTTCCCATTCCTTGAAGTGAACCATATATTGTTTGAGCAAGTACAGAGAATATTATCATAAAGCACTGTATTTGTAAAAGATATGCGCCCTCTGAAGCATTTGGGAATAAAAGTGCAAATATATTTGGTGCAAGTACGAATAAACCTGCTGTACAAGGAAGTGCAATTAATGAAGATACCTTAAGTGAAAATTTTATTTTTTTACTAGCTTCAGCTTTATCATTTCTTGCCATAGCAGATGAAACAAATGGTACTAGTGCAACAGAAAAAGCGACATTAATAGAAAGTGGAACAGCCACCAAAATATCTACTTTTCCTAAGATTATACCGAATTTTTCATTTGCTTCTTGTAAGGTATATCCAAATTTTTGTAACCCATCCATTACAGTAGCAAGATCTATAACACTAGATAATGCTACAACTACACTACCAAAAGATATTGGTATTACATATGAAATTAATTTTTTTACTATTTTCTTTCTTGGTTCTATTGCAAATTTTTCGGATTTTTGTACTTCTTCCCAGATTTCTTTCTTATTCTTATTATAATAAGTAAGCAAATAAAAGAATGCTGTAGAAGCTGATACTGTACTAGCTAGTGTAGATCCAGCAGCCATTATTTCTGGTGAAGTATCTAATAACATTATTACAAATACAATTGAACATACACTATTAACTATTTGTTCTATAATTTGCGCTTTGCTGTACTCAGTCATATTTTGCATACCAACAAAATATCCTCTAAGTACTGCAGACATTGCAACAAAAATTATTGCAGGCGACAGCGCCATAAGTGTATATTTAACACCTGGATTTGATAAAATGTTAGTTGCTATAAATCCTGAACCAAAGAACAAGCAAAGTGAAAAACAAATTGCTATTATAGTAAACACCGCTAAAGCAGTTTTAAATATTCTATGTGCTCCCCTTTTATCTCCTATTGCCATTTTTTCTGATATCAATTTTGACATTGTGTTTGGTATTCCCATGGTAGCTATTGCCAAAATTAAAGTATAAACCGTATATCCTGAACCATAGTAGCTATTTCCCTCATCTGCAAATTGTGGGAAATTAGTTAGTACTATTCTATATACAAACCCTAATAGCTTTATTAAAATTTGTGAAAACATTATAACCATAACGCCTTTCATAAAGCTTTGCTTTTTTATTGCCATTAACCTCTCTCCTTAAAAACATACATCATTATATCATATGAAAATTTTTGGTACAATATTTTTCATAAAAAATTCATAATTTAAAACTTTCAATACTAAAATTTATATGAGGTATGCTATGAGAAAATTAAAACTTTTTATAATAAATTCAATAATATTAACTTCATCTTCTTTCTTAATTAGAACAATTGGTATGTACTACAATGTATATATTTCAAATAAAATCGGTGCAGAAGCAGTCGGACTTTTCCAAATAGTAATGTCTGTATATTTATTTGCAATAACATTAGCAAGTTCTGGAATTAATCTTGCTAGCACAAAAATAGTAACGGAAGAAATTACCAAGTCAAATGAAATTGGTGCCAAAATTGCACTAAAAAAGTGTATCATTTTTAGTCTAATCCTTAGCATTATTTCAGGACTATTATTGTCTTTTTTAGCTATTCCAATTGCTAAATATGTATTACATGGCAAAGTAAGTCATGTATGTTTTTATATAATTGCATTAGGGCTACCATTTATTTCTATGTCATCTGCTATAAATGGCTATTTTGCAGCAGTAAGAAGAGTTGTCAAAACTTCTATTTCTCAAATTTTTGAACAAATAATAAAAATTATTGCAACAATCTATCTTTTATTTGTTTTTCCTACTACAATAGAGCACGCTTGCTTAGCACTAGTTATTGGTGATGTAATTTCTGAACTTTCCTCATTTTCACTAATATACATTCTTTGCAAATATGACACCAGAAAAAATCTTAAATTAAAAGCAAATACTGACAAAAAAGGTTATACCAAAAGAATTTTTCAAATTGCAATTCCAATTGCGCTAACATCCTATATAAGATCATTTTTATCAACTGTAAAGCAGGTAATTATTCCAATAAGATTAGAAAAGTCAGGAATGTCTTGTAGTGAATCTTTAAGTAAATATGGAATCATAAATGGAATGGTACTTCCAGCACTATTATTTCCAAATGTTCTTATTACCACTTTCTCATCACTATTAATAACAGAATTTACATACTATTACACAAAGAAAGATTTTAAAAATATAAAAAATTATACCAATAGAATTTTAAAACTTTGCTCTGTTTTCTCAGTTGGAATTATGGGAATATTTTTCAGTTTTTCATCTGAACTTAGTTTAATAATATATAAAAATTTAGAATGTGCTACATACTTTAAAATACTTTCTCCTCTTATAATATTAATCTATGTAGATATAATAGTAGATGGACTTTTAAAAGGCCTTGACAGGCAAGTTGATGTTATGAAATGTAACATTATCGATCTTGTAACTAGTATAATATGTATATATATTTTACTACCAATATTTGGAGTAAATGGATATGTTATAGTTTTATTTATAAGTGAATTCTTGAATGCAAGTATCAGTATATATGTGTTAATAAAAGCTACAAAGATAAAATTTGATTTTATGAATTTTCTAATAAAACCATTTATTGGTATATACATATGTAGATTTATAACAAATACTTTATTTTTAAATATTACTTATAAATTAGAAAATGATATTGTAAAACTAATAATTTCAATATCTACATTTCTTGTTTTATATATAGCATTTATTTTTGCAACCAAATGCCTAAGAAAAAATGATATTAAAATATAATCTTTAATAAATTTGGTCAAAGAAAAATCCACGTGTATACACATGGATTTTTTCATTTGGTTAGCGATAGAAACAGCCTTTTCCAACAAACTCTTTAACAATAGAATCAAGTGGAACTTCAGTGGTTTCAATTGTTCTAAAATTACTGATAAGTTTGTAAAGTCTTCTAGCATCAGAGTAATATTTGCTTTTCTCATCAACTCTAAGAAGTAGATTTTCTGCAAATGGTTTCAAAACACCAAGCTCATAAATAAGACTAGTATTCTAAACGTAGTCTGCTTCTGAAGCAAATGGAAATATATTTTCTTCTTCTCCATGTCTTACATTTGACCATGAAGCAAGAGTTGTACTTGCATCTCTTCCACGAGAATCAGCGTCTCTTACGATTCTTCTAATTAATCTTGTATCATTGGAAGATACTTTTGTAAAATTATCAAGACCGAGGGTTACAAGTGGAGCAACATAGATTTTGAATTTCTTAGTTTTTTCTATGAACTCTGAGACACTTGGATTTAGAGCATGTATTCCCTCTATTATAAGAATATCATCAGCATCAAGCTTTATTTTTCTGCCTTTATACTCTTTTCTAGAGATATTGAAATTATACTCTGGGACCTCAACAGTCTCACCTCTTAACATAGCTTTTATTTGAGATGAGAAAAGAGAAATGTCCATATTTTTGATCGTTTCGTAATCCTTTGAACCATCCGGCTTAAGAGGAATGTCTTCAAGATCATTAAAATAGTTGTCCATTGCAAGTGGAATAGCATTTTTTCCGATTATTTTAAGCTGAATTGCAAGCTTCTGTGAAAAAGTAGTTTTTCCAGAAGAGGAAGGACCTGCTATAAATATTATCTTAACGTCTTTTTTCTTGATTATTTTAGACATGCATTCTACCAATCTTCTATTATGATCAGCTTCTGAAAATCTGATTATATCGCCGATTGTAGAATTTAAAACGTGTTCATTAATGTCGGCCACCTTTGAGATATTAATACGATTTGCGAAAGTTTTAAACTTGTCAAACTCATCATATATTTTGCTTTTCTGAATTTCAGAAGTAACAGTGTTTATATCATCTTTTTTTGGCAGCAACAGCACGATTCCATTCTTATATCTTTTAAGATCAAAAGCCTTAATATAAGATGAATTTGGAACTATCAGCCCATACAGATAATTGTAGTATCCTTCACATTCATAGAAGGTATAATTTTCCTTTACCTTTATTCTGAAATTATCAAGCTGTTCACTTGAATTCATATTTTTATATATTTTTTTTGCACACTCAAAAGTCGTCTTTACCTTTTTTACCTGAAGCGATGACTTTATAATTCTTTTCATCTCTTTTTTTATTTTAGAAATTACTTCAGCAGTGACATCAAAGTCATAAAATCTGATGAAATAATCTCTACCCATTTTGTTAGTAAATTCAACCTTAACATCATACAGATTATGAAGTGCCATAAGGAAGAAAAACTTCAAACTTCTAGCATATATCCGCTCTCCTTCTTCATCGTAAAAACTTATAGTTTCAATCTCTGAGTCATCTATAAGAGAATAAAAAATAGAGTGAATCTGATTATTTACCTTTACTGCAAGAGTTTCCCGTTTGATGCTCTCATCAAGCAGTTCTTCTACTTTAACGCCTTCGTGTGCGTTTTCTACTACTTTACCATTCACTTTCACATTTAAAATTTGATTATTGTTATTAAACATATTTGTTCCTCCTATTATTAAATTTGGATTTTAATTTTTATGTAACTTACATTATACCATACTTTGACTAATAAATCTATATTTATGACAACTTTAGATAAAAAAAGATAAATAATACACTAAAGAAGTTATATTATTTATCTAAAATTTTAAACATATATTTAATCTTTTATATTATTTAAAGTAGCTTTCAGCCATTTTCCACATTCAGACAAGTCTTCATTTGTAAAATTACTAATTTTAGTAGTTCCTGAAGCTAAAATTGAAGAAGATTCAGCTTTATTAGATAAATTCCAACATACGAAGCTTATATTATTTTCTTTTAATACTTCAATCCATTTATTTGCTTCACTTATATTTATATTTCCATTTCCAGATGCATCACAAATTCCAAATTCACTAACAAAAACTGGCAAATTATTTGATAAGGCCACTTGTAACTTTTGTCTTAAATCATCTCTATGTGTGTCAGCATAAAAATGTAGTGCATACATTATATTTTTTTGATTTTCAATTTTATCTACTGAAACTTTATCGACATCTTGACACCAGGTTGGTGTTCCAACAATTATTATTGCATCACTATCATTTTTTCTGATTACTTGTATCAATTCTTCAGCATATGGTTTTATATCATTTTTCCATGAAGTGCTTCCGTTAGGCTCATTACAAATTTCATAAATTACATTTACATTATCTTTATACTTGGAAGACATTTCTTCAAAAAAGCTTATTGCGTCTTCTTTATTTATATTAGGATTATTATCACTTAAAATATGCCAATCTATAATAACATACATTCCTAGATCGGTTGCATATTTTACTCCATCATCAATTTTAGAATGCAATGATTTTGTATATCCTGCGCTCTTATCAGAATAAAGAGCTAAACGTACAACATTAGCATTAAAATCGTCTCTTAGGGTTCTAAATGTATCTTCATTTACATATTCCGGATACCAAGCAATTCCATGTGTACTAACACCTCTAAGTAAAAAATTGTTGCCATCTTTGTCTACTAAATCTTTACCATTAACAGATAACTTACCATGCTTTCCAACTGGAGTATTGTCATCTATTTTATTAACTTTATCCACATTTTCCACCTTTTCTTCTAAATTTATACACTCTTGTAATGTTATTTCTTTATCATCAGAATATAATTTATAATTGTTTAAGTCTATATCATTATCGTAAGAAATTATAATTCCAAATTGAACACTATTTTGAGGTAAAATTTCTAAATTATAATTAACTGGTAATACTTCTATATTATTAGAATTTATTTCAACATTACTATTCCAAAAACTTTTAATTCCTACTGCTTGTTCAAGCAAAAATTCTAGTTTCCAATTAGTAATTTTTTCTTCTTTATTGTTTTTTATTTGAACTTCAAATTTTTGCACATTTCTTCCATCTTCTTGCCATTTTTCTTTTCCGTTTACTTCCACTTCAACTAAATTTTCTAAGTTACACTCTACTTTACTTTCTTCTTCATATATTTCTACTTCTGGAATTTCTGGTTTATTTTCCGCTTTCTTTTTTTGGTAGATTACTAAAACTCCAAAAGAAATAAATACTAGAAGTACAACCAATATTAATATAACCTGTTTTAAATTAAACTTCATAATATACCCCACCAATCTTTTTACATGATTATATCATATTAAATAACATTTAGCTACAAAAAAATCTATACTTTTTATTCTATACAAATCCATAGAATTGTAAACTTTTCACTAGTTTTTACCTAATATTTCAAGTTTTTATTGATTTTTTATTCAAAAAAATGTATAATAATATTATGAGGTCGATTAATGTAAATATAAGTAAAGAAAAGGCACTTTCTAAAGTTATATTTGAAAAGTATCCTTCTCTTTCAAAAAATGTTTTTTTTAAAGCTTTAAGAAATAAAGATATAAAGGTTAATTCCAAAAGGATATCGAAAGATATTATGTTAAAGTCAGGTGATATCCTGGACATATATATATCAGATGAATATCTTTTTAATTTACCACACAAAATAGATATTATTTATGAAGACGATAACGTTCTTTTTGTATTTAAACCACAGGGCCTTCTTTCTAATAATGAGGATAATAAAAATACATCAGAAAATATAGAACCAACTTTAGAAGACTTAGTCAAAAAAATATATAAAGATTCTTTTATCTGTCATAGATTAGATAGAAATACTGCAGGAATTGTTATCTTTTGTAAAAAATATTCGTTATATGATGTGATGTTTGAGGCCTTTAAGAACTCAAATATAAATAAAGAATATCTTGCTTGTGTTGATGGAATTTTAGAAAAAAAGAAAGATATACTAAACCAATATATAATTACAGATAGAAAAAATGGCTTTTCTAAAATATGTAGTTCCAACATTAAAGGAAGTATGAAAGCAATAACTGAGTATTCTGTAATAAAAGAAAATAAAGAAAAAAATTATTCAATTTTAAATGTAAAAATCTTAACTGGAAAGACACATCAAATTAGAGCTTGTTTTAGTAGTATATCACACCCAATAATAGGTGATTCAAAATATGGAAGAAATGAGATAAATAAAAAATTTAAGAAGTACAAGCAATTATTATTAGCATACAAATATAGCTTTAACTTTGATAATACTTCTCCACTTTCATATTTAAATAATAAAACTATTTCATTAAATAAAAATTATATAGATAACTTTTTTAATATATAATATTAGAGTAAAGGTGGTTAAATGAAAGATAAATTAGTTGTAGCTGCTGAGGGAAGAAAAAATGGAAAGAGCTTTTCATTCTTTGAAATGGTATACATCTTTGCCATTTGTTCTGTAATCGGCTATTTTGTAGAAGTTGGATATTGTTACTTAGTAGTTGGTAAAATCGTATCCAGAGGTATGTTATACGGACCATATTGTCCAATATACGGATTTGGTGGCGTTATTATGTATCTTCTATTTTATAATTTAAAAAGAGAAAAGCAATATATTACTTATGCATTCTTTACAGCCTCAATAGTTCTTGGTGCATTTGAACTTTTATGTGGGCTTGGATTTAAGTACATTTTTAATATAGAAATGTGGAATTATGATGGTAAATTCCTTGAAATATTGCATTATACAACTGTTCCAATACTAATTGGTTGGGGAATTCTTGGAACTATATATGTATTTTTTATTCAACCAATTCTACTAAAAATAATTTCATTTCTGCCAAAGCACTTAGAAAAAAGATTTGCAATTATTATACTATGTATTTTTATTGGTGATTTTGCTATGTCAGTATACAAGATTACTGGAAATTCCGAAATATTATACAAATTAGTTCATCCAGAAATGAATTAATAAATAAAACATCTCATATATTTTTATGAGGTGTTTTTTTATGATTAATATAGCAATTGTTGGGGCTACTGGATTAGTGGGTAGAACCTTTTTGAAAGTACTTGAAGAAAGAAATCTTAGTGAATTTAACTATACATTATTTGCTTCAAAAAAATCTGCTGGAAAAACTATAAAATTTTTTAATAAAGACTATATTGTTGAAGAATTATCAGAAACATCATTTGATAATAATAGATTTAATTTTGCTCTCTTTTCTGCAGGTGCTACTACAAGTAAAAAATTTGCACCACTTGCAGCTAGCCAGGGGACAGTAGTAATTGATAATAGTAGTGCTTTTAGAATGGATAACAATGTTCCACTTGTTGTTCCAGAAGTAAATAGTAATAGAATTTTTGATAATCATGGAATAATTGCAAATCCTAATTGTTCTACAATTCAAGCTGTTGTAGCACTAAAACCATTACAAGAAAAATATGGAATTAAAAGAGTACTTTATTCAACATATCAAGCTGTTTCAGGTGCTGGAAAATCTGGAATAGATGATTTTATAAATACATCAAAAGGCGAAGATGCCAAAAAATTTCCTTATAAAATATACAATAACTGTATTCCACAAATAGATGTTTTTCTAGAAAATGATTATACTAAAGAGGAAATGAAAATGATAGAAGAGACACGAAAAATTTTAGAAATACCCGAATTAAAAGTAAGTGCTACATGTGTTAGAGTTCCTGTATTAAATTCACATAGTGAGTGTATTGATGTACAATTAGAAAGTGAATTCAATATAGAGGATGTAAAACTACTACTTGCAAAATCTGAGTCTATTGCACTACTTGACGACCCAGGACGAGAAATTTATCCACTTGCAGCATTTGCTACTGAAAAAGATGAAGTATTTGTAGGAAGAGTTAGAAGAGATTTTTCTGTTGAGAATGGCTTGCATTTATGGGTTGTAGCAGATAATATTAGAAAAGGGGCTGCAACAAACGCTATACAAATACTACAAAAATTAGTTGAAAAAAGGACTTGAAATAAAACTCAAGTCCTTTTAATTATTATTTTTTCTTTAATTCTTTAAGAAGATCTTCCAAGCTTGGAAAAATATAATTTGCCTTATTTTTTATAAGCATTTTTTCTCTTTCACTTTGTGTATCGCATATACCGACAACTTCAATACCAGCTGCTCGTGCAGACTCAATACCAATTACAGAATCTTCTATTACAAGCATCTGACTCACATAAATCCCTTCAAATTTTGCTCTTGCTCTAAAGTAAATTTCAGGATCTGGTTTGTTAAATTTTACATCCTCATGTGTAAGAACATTCTCTCCAAAAATAAGTTCAAAGTTTATATTGCTCATAATATTTTGATTTTCATTACAATATACCTCGTAAATTTCTCTGCTGCTTAAAGTAGCAAGGGCCAACCCCTTTTTCTTTGATTTTAAAAATTTCAATATTTCGGCTGCACCTGATTTGAGTTCTATATAAGTAGTTACACACTTTGATATATCATGTCTTGCTTTAGCAATTTCTTCTGGAGTAAATTTTAAACCATAGCTATCAATCAGATATTTTTCGTACACTCTGTATGGATTTTTATTTCCAGCGATAGTCAGTATCTTATCTCTTTCCTCTTTAATATATTCTCGAGGACTTCCTCCTCCAAGTTTTATAACTTCACTATCGACTAAGTCCCATGAGGAAGTTGAATCAACAAGAGTGCCGTCAAGGTCAAAAATAAAAACCTTCTTATTTTTCAAATTATTTTCCATAAAAACTCACCTTTCAAATTTGATAAGTGTAATCCTATATACACAGCTATATTATATCATACGTGTCAAAGTTACTTTAATTAAAATCCAAGATATAATAAATATAGCCCTAGTGCCAATATTAAAATTGCAAGTATTGCATTAATTATTTTTCCTACTACTAACATTTTACTTGATGATGAAAGTTTATCAGCTATTTTTAAGGAACTTCCAACAACTACTAATACTATTCCATTTCCTATTGAATAAAATAGCAACATAATTGCACCTAAAATTATATTTTGAGTAGATACAACATATGATAAAATTGCAAGTAAAACAGGAGTCGTACAAGGTGATGTAAAAAATCCACCTATAATTCCCAAAATGAGAGCTCCTAATGCTCCTTTTTTATCTGTAGTCGGCTTTTTTAATCCTTTTGGAATTATATTTATAACATTAATCATTTGTAAAAATATGATTATCATTAAAATTCCTAAAATTATATATATTTTTTTACTAAGTATGCTAAAACTTTTTCCTATTAGAGCAGATAGTAGTCCTAAAACTATAAATGCCACCGAATTTCCTATTGCATAAAAGATAGAATATTTAACTGATTTTTTCTTATTATCACTCTCATATCCACCAAGATAAGCTATAAGTAGTGGAAGTTGAGTAAGTGAACATGGTAAAAGTGCAGATAAAAGACCAGCTACAAGGCATACAAATGGAGCAATGTATAAGTTATTCGAAATAACCATAGACATATTTTCTAATATATCAAACATATTATTCAACTCCTAAACTTGATAATTTTTCAACTAAAGCTTTTTTTCCAATAAATCCTTCATGTCTTTCGATTTCATTTCCATCTTCATCAAAAAAGATTTGTGTTGGTGTATACATTATATTATACTTATTTCCCATTTCTTCATTTTCCATTATATCTATTTCAGCAATCTCCGCTCTTCCGCTATATTCTGCTATCACTTCATTCATAAGCCCTTTCATTTTAACACAGGCAGGACAATTTGGCGCAACAAAATTAATCATCTTAACAGCCTTTTTCTCTGTTAAAATATTATCACTTTGAGTTTTAGAATCACTACTAGCATTTTGTTTTATAAAATAAACTCCCCCAACCATTGCTATTACAACTAATACAATAATAATTTTAATTACATTATTTTTCATATTTTCTCCCCTTTTAAACTTTTCCATTTATAAAGCAATCAATTTCCTCATCAGATGGAACAATTCCTTCACATACAACTTTCTCATCAATTACCAATGCTGGAATTTCTTTTACTTTATATTTTACTATTTCTAATATAGATGTTACTTCTTTAAGTTCTATATCAAGATTTCTTTCTTTGATAATTTTATCTAATTTATTATATAGTTCTTCGCAATTAACGCATCCAACAGAACCTAAAACTTTAATTATCATGAAAACCTCCTAAAAATTCTATACATTTATTATATATTTTGAAGTTAATAAAGTCAAATAATCTCTCAATAAAAAACTATATATTTAAAAATATAAAGCATGGAAATAAATCCATGCTTTAATTTTTTTATTTTGTATTTTGTATTTGGTATTTAGTTATTTTGCATTTATTTTTTTACTCTCTCAATTATTCTACGTGCCACGTAAATACCAGAAGCTCCCGCTTGAGCAAGCCCTCTTGTAACTCCTGCACCATCTCCTATAGCAAATATATTTTGGTTAGATGATACATTATTATCAAAACTTATTTCAAGTTCATTTGTAAGTTTAGGCCTTGCACTATAAAATTTTACTTCTACGCCATAGAGCAAAGTATCTTCATTAGCAGTTCCTGGTGCAATTTTATCAAGTGCATATATCATCTCTATTATATTATCAAGATGACGTTTTGGAAGTACCAAACTTAAATCTCCCGGAGAAGCCTTTAATGTTGGCGTTACAAAACTTTTTGACATTCTGTGAGTATTTGTTCTTCTGCCTTTTATAAGATCACCGAATCTTTGAACAATAACGCCATTTCCCAAAAGATTGGAAAAAGATGCTATTCTCTTACCGTATTGATATGGATCATTAAACGGTTCAGTAAAAGTATTGCTAACAAGTAAAGCAAAATTAGTGTTTTCACTTCTTAAGCTTTTGTCTGAGTAGCTATGACCATTAACTGTAATAAGTCCGTCAACATTTTCAGCTACAACATGACCATAAGGGTTCATGCAAAAAGTCCTTACAATGTCACCGTATTTTTTAGTACGATACTTTAGCTTTGCCTCATACACACTCTCAGTTATATCTTTGAAAACTTCTGCTGGGAGTTCTACTCTTACACCTATATCGATCTGATTATTTATAAGCTCTACATCAAGTGATCTACACTCATTGGAAAACCACTCAGCACCGGATCTTCCAGGAGCAATAATTGCGAAATCACATTTTACGAAGCTATTATCTTCAAACAATATCCGATGTTTATTATCTGAATCTTCGTTTTTTGATAAGAGATGCTTGGGCAAAATATGTTCTACCTTTTTATTGCATACAATATCTACTTTATCATTCAAGTATTCAAAGAAATTTTTGAGTATCTTCAAATTATTCTCCGTTCCCAAATGTTTTACTTTTGCGTGTAAAAGATGCAAATCGTTTTGCAGTGCTTTTCTTTCGATTTCTTTTGCCTCTTTGGTAGATGTTGAAAAAGTTTCATCAGTTGCCCCAAATTTCATGTTTATGGAATCAACATAATCAATCAGTTCTTCAACCTCGTCATTTGAAATATATTGATTTAACCATCCGCCGAATTCAGTAGTAAAATTATATTTACCGTCGGAAAAATTTCCAGCTCCTCCAAAGCCTTTCATTATATTGCAAGACACACAATTTGCACAGTTACTTCCTTTATTGCTTATCATAGGACATACTCTACTATTGATAGGCCTTCCCTGATCCAATAGTAAAATCTTCAAGTTGGTCTTTAATGACAGCTCATAAGCTGCACATATTCCAGCGATTCCCGCACCAACAATAACAACGTCATATTCATCTTTCATAAAAAAATCCTCCTTGACAAAATTATTTATCAAACCTAATGTTTTCTGCCCAAGATATTATACCAGATTTTTTCTCATAAATCAAATAAAATAAAGAAGTTAAAGGCATATATCCTTTAACTTCTTATTTTTTTAGCTATTGATTTCCAAGTATTACATCCAACAATTCCATCTGCACTAAGCCCATTTGCTCTTTGATATCTTATAACTGCATTTCTTGTATTATTACCAAAAATTCCATCTATTCCGCCTGTACTGTAGCCAAGAGTTGTAAGCGCATCCTGAAGAGTAGCTACATAAGTTCCTTTTCTACCCAGTTTTAATAAAGGGTATCCACCAGTTGAGCAAGCTGCATTTTTATCTCTTGTGTCAATATGAGCCCAAGTTGGAGTTAATGACTTAGGTTCTATATATGTATATGCACTTATTTTAGAAGCAAGAGATCTTAATTTATCTCTATCAGCATTAGTCATTCCTTGACCAATATCTAAAGCTTTTCCAGCATAATGTTGACTTTGGCCAGAATGACCACCCTCGCCTATTCTTTTAAATCCATATCCTACTTTAATTGGTCTACCAAATGAATTTCTAAGTCTATTAAAAGCTTGTATTGTATTTTTATCAGTCCACAATACATCTGATTTTGATGAACCTCTAAATTCCTTTACAGAAAGATACTTATCCTCAGAATATGGCATAGGATCATTCAGATTTCTATAATAGGTTTCCATTCTATTAGTTCCATTATTATATACTAGTATTTTCATAACATACTCCTTTCTATTTTATAATATGACATGTTTTTATAAAAAGTGATTTTTATATTGACTAAATATTTTATTTAAAGTACAATTTACTAAGGAGGTATACTTATGAAAAAAGGTACGCCAATTTTAATAGTGGCATTAATTATTTTTTTTGCTTTAACTGTAGGAGGAATATTTTTAGCTTTTAAAATTGCTTCCTCTAAAACAACTCTAACACAAGATCAATTCATTTCAAAATTAGAAAACAAAGGATTCTTAGCTAATGACGACAGTGAACAATTTATGCAATACGACTATATAACTAGTGTAGCAGTTGCTAGTCCATCGGATTTATCATATCAAATTCAATTTTTCACATTTTTAGATGAATCGTATGCTCAAAAATTTTATGAAACAAATAAATCTACTTTTTCTCGTTCAGCTTCTTCAGATAGTCCAAGTGTAAGAACTTCTGGTACAGGTTTCGATAAATTTACTGTAACAACTAGTAATGAATTTATGGAAGTTTCTAGAATACAAAATACTTGTATATATTTAAAAGTTGACAAAGCATATAAAGATGATGTAAAAAATGTTTTGAAAAGTTTAGGATATTAAGATTTAGGTACTCTATATATTTTAGAGTACCTTTTTATTTGACAAAAATTGACAATCAAGGTATAATATCTAAAGGTGTTTATTATGTTAGATTTTAATACGATATTTTTATACTTTATGGTATATAGCATTATTGGATGGTGCACTGAAATGGTATACTGCAGAATAGTTGAAGGGCACTTTTCTGATAGAGGATTTTTATATGGTCCATACTGTCCAATATATGGATTTGGTGGATTAATAATATTAATCTTCTTAGCTCCTTGCAAGGATAATCCTATAGTACTATTTTTACTTGCTGTTTTACTTACAACAATTCTAGAATATGTGACTGGATTTTTAATGGAAAAAATATTTAATGCTAAATGGTGGGATTACTCACAAATGAAATTTAATTTAAACGGAAGAATATGCTTGCTAAATTCTATACTTTTTGGAATTTTTGGAGTTGTAGTAACTTATTTTGTTCATCCATATATAGCAATGTTTTTAGGAAAAATACCAACTGAAATAGTACCAAAAGTAATTGATATAATATTAGTAATATTAAGTATTGACTTTGCTTTTTCATTAAGTTCTGTACTTAACTTAAAAGCTAAACTTTCAGACATAAAAGAAATAGCTGATTCTCTTAAAGAGAAAAGAAAAACTCAAGATAATCATTATATAAGCCAACTTGAGAATTTAAAGGCTAAACTTTCACAAAAACGTAGCTTTGAAACTAATAGACTAATAAAGGCATTCCCAGACTTGAAATTTAATAAGCTAAATGATGAACTTAATGAATTAAAGAAATACCTAAATGAAAAAAAAGAGAAATCTATTGAAGAGAGAAAACAAAGAAAAGAAAATAGAAAGAATAAAAAGCAAATAAACAAAGAAAATAATGAAAAAGAGATTTGAGTTATACATTTAACTCAAATTTTTTTTATAATTTTTACATCTATTATCAACATTCTGAAATATTTGTGTTAAAATCTACACAAATAATGTTGATTGTTTTGTTTTTTTGTAATATACTGTCAATAGGAGGTATGAAAATGAAAAAAAGTACTGTATTTATTATTTTAGGAGCTGTTTTGTTATTCTTATTACTTTTAGTATTTGGTGGGATTTTTTTATTCACATCTTTAAATAAAGAAAAAGATCCAATAACAGCTAGTCAATTCCAAACAATAATGCAACAAAAAGGATTTGTTGTACAAGACGCAACTAGTCAATTTTCAGATTATGATTATATTACCAAAGTTTATATAGCACTATCTAGTGATTCTAATTATCAAATAGAATTTTATGAACTTTCTGATTCTGACTATGCTACAAGTTTTTATAACAATAATAAGTCAATTTTCGAATCTTCAAAAGGTAGTAGTAATGCAGAAACACATGCAGAGATAGCTAACTATTCTAAATACACTTTATCAAGTAATGGAAAATTTAAAGTTATATCTAGAATAGATAACACTGCTTTATATTTAAATGTAGATTCTAGCAATAAAAAAGCTGTAGAAGATATATTAAAAGACTTAGGATATTAAAAATAACTTAATTATTAAAACGATGTAAAAAGGGACTATAAACGCCCCTTTTTATTATGTATATTTTTATTAATTTTTTCTTGCTATTCTAAAAGAATTTAAAACTGTAAGCAGTGCTACACCAACATCTGCAAATATTGCAAACCACATTGATGTAATTCCAAGTGAACTTAGTACTAAGAATAATATTTTAATTACTAAAGCAAAAGTTATGTTTTGTTTAATAATATTTTTTGTTCTCTTAGCAATTAAAACTGATTCTAATATAGATTTTGGATCATCATTCATTATGATTACATTTGCTACTTCTACTGATATATCTGCTCCGTGTCCCATTGCAATACCAACATTAGAAGCCGCGATAACTGGTGAATCATTTATACCGTCACCGACAAATGCTACTATATTTTTATCATTCTTTAATTCTTCAATCTTTGCCGCTTTTTGTTCTGGTAAAAGTTTTGAATAAACTTCATCTACTTGTAAAGTTTTTGCAACACTTTCAGCCTCTTCTTTATTATCACCTGTAAGCATTAAAGTTTTTATATTTAATTTCTTTAATTTTTCTATTGTATATAAAGAGTTTTCCTTAGGCTCATCTGATAATACTATATATCCTTTATAATCGTTATCGACAGCTAAATGTATTTTAGATCCACAAACATTTTCTGATTCATTAATTTCAGCAATATTCTTAGATTCCATGAAGCTTTTTGATCCAACGACTACATCTTTTCCATCAAACTTACATTCTACGCCTTTTCCAGAAATTTCTTTATAATCTGTAATTCTTTCTTTATCAATTTCTACTTTTGTTTCATTTAATATTGATTTTGCTAAGTAGTGATTAGAATAATATTCAGCATATGATATAAATTTTAAAAATTCTTCATCACTCATATCAGATTTGTTTTTTACTTCAGAAATTTTAAAATTACCATTTGTTAGTGTTCCTGTTTTATCAAAAGCCATTACTTTTGTATTACTTAGTACATCCAAATAACTGCTACCTTTTACTACAACACCTTTTTTACTACATTGACCTATTCCAATGAAAAATCCTAAAGGAATTGAAATAACTAAAGCACAAGGACATGAAATTACTAAAAATATTAATCCTCTTGAAAGTGCTTCTTTAAACTCTAATCCAAATATCAAAGGTGATAAAGCAGTTATCAAAACAGCAATTAAAATTACAATTGGAGTATATACTTTTGAAAATCTTGTAATAAATTTTTCTGTTTTAGATTTATTTTTACCAGCATTTTCAATAAATTCTACAATTTTTGAAACTGTTGAGTTTTGATATTCTGTCATTACCTCAACTTCAATAACGTTAGATAAATTGATGCTACCAGATACAACACTTTCTTCTGACATTACTTTTACTGGTTTACTTTCACCAGTTATAAGTGAATTATCTAAAGTTGCGCTCTCACTTATCAATTTACCATCAACTGGTACTTTTTCTCCGTTTTTTACAACAATTATATCCCCTACTTTTAGTTCATTAGAATGTACTTTTTTAATCTCTTTTCCTACTTTTAAATTTGCAAATTCTTCTCTAATATCAATTGCTTTTTCAATTTTTTCAGTTGATTTGTCAACTGCTAAGTCTTGTAAAAATTCTCCTACCTTATATAGCAATATAACCATTGCACCTTCAAAATATTCTCCAATAGCAATAGCTCCGATAGTTGCAACAGTCATTAGAAAATTTTCATCAAGTGATTTGTATTTAAATACATTTTTTATACCATTTAATACTATTTTATAAGCTATCATAATATATGAAATGATATAGCTTATCATTAAATAATTACTATTTATTATTTCTTTTTTATCTAATATTAAAGTAATAATCAAAATAACAGTTCCAACAATAGTTAAAACTTTTTCTAATTTTGATTCCTCTTCATTATGTTCATGATTACAACAACTTCCCATATTTTTCCCCCTATTCTCTAATATGCTCTAAACCTTTACTAAAAATACTAGATACGTGATCATCATCTAAAGAATAATATACTTCTTTTCCATTTTTTCTTGATTTTACTAATCTAGAGTTTTTTAGTACTCTTAATTGATGTGAAACAGCAGATTGTGTCATTTCAACAATACCAGCAATCTCTTGAACACATAATTCATTTTCTGAAATAGCATACATTATTTTTATTCTTGAGCTATCTCCGAATATTTTAAACAAATCAGCTAAATCAAAAATTTCATCTTCTGATGGTTTATCGCTTAATATTTTATTATTAGTCATTATATTCACCTCATAATTTCATATGAACATTTGAATTATTATTCATATATTCATATAAAATAATAACACATAAATTATTATGTGTCAATACTATTAAAAACACTTATATTATTATTGTTCAAAATTTCCACTTATTTTTACTTTATCCTTACTGCTAACTAATACTTTAATTTCCAAATCATCTACAAAACTTGGTACATCTGTTATTACCAATTTTGAGTTACCATCTCTATTTCTACTTGTTACTAAGTTATCACTTTGCCAATTATTTACTATCATATCAAATAGTAAACTTTTATTTTCATTGTATTTACTATATAATACTACCTTAGCATATTCTTCATCTGTATCATATCCTAAATCAACTTCTTCTATTTTAATTTTTATTTTTTTATCAGATATATTAGATATATCTACTTCCTCTTTACAAGCTAATTCATAGCTATATGAAGAGTTTTGAGATAACACACCACTCTTAACATCATCGTTATACAAAACTTGATTTATTCCAAAATTACAAAGTCCTAAAAGACATGCAAACCCTATAATTATGAACATTAAAACTATACTACCGGCATCTATTTTTAACTCTGCATCTTTTTTTGTGTTATAAACTAAAATTTCAATTCCAAGCATTATAAATAAAACCGGCCATATCATAAGTATATATCTTAGCAAGTCAAATTTTAAAAATATTTGTAAAATCATTAAAATTCCAAATACTATAAGCATAAATGCAAGTGTTAAACTACCAACTCTTTTTACTTTCTTCTGATTTTGCTCCATATATTATTCCCCCTATTTTTTATTTATCATTAACTTTATACCAAAACAAATTGATAATGAGGCAATTATTACAGATGGTAAATATCTCATAACGTACTGTGATAATATAGTAAGAAATCTAATGTCGTATCTTGTTCCTATATCCATTACTACACTGTTAAAAACTAAATATATTCCAATAAGAATTAATATAACTCCTATAAAAGAATTTTTCTTATTTATAAAGTTTTTTCCGTTTATAGTATAATCTGAAAATTCACTCCAAATAAATCCATCTTTTAATTGAGAATCAGTTCCAACTTTACTTCTTATGTTATAAGTATCAAAAAAACTATAAGCGTATATAATTGGAAGTGGTATCAAAAATAGATTTATACCAGTCATTCCATATATTGCTATAAATATGGCAAATATGGCCATTATTGATACTCCTCTTCTCATATATTCCTGATACATTTGACCTGCTCCCGGAATAAAACTAAAACAAAATGTTAAGAATCCATTTTTTTTCATTTTACATTTCCCCCTTCAAAACTATAATTAGTAACAGTAAAAAATCTTGTTACATTTTCTCCAAACCCATTAATTTTGCCATTTATATTGCTAGAAAATTTCTCATGGGTACTTATTTCTAAGTTAGCATTATGAATATTGCTAAAATTCTCATTTTTAGGAATCTTATACCAAATTAATATTGCAAATATTGTACATGCTGCAATTTTTAGTATTGAATATATATTTATTGTACTCCTTAAATTTTTGTTTTTATTTTCAGCTTTTTCAATACTTTTCATAATATTATTAGATAGTTCCTTTGGTACTTCTAACTCTTTATTTTCAATATTATCAAGATAATTTTCTAACAAATCATCATTATCTAACAATAAATTAATTCTTAAGATTTTTTCTTCTAACTCAAATTGTTCTTTGTCATTTTTCATATTCATAATAAAAAGTTTTCACCTCCAACTATCATAATTTTTTCTTTTAATATTTTTTTACCTCTATAAACTTGGACTTTAAGAGTTGCCTTATTAATATTTAATTCCTCAGACAATTCATCAAGGGTATATTCTTCAATATAATACTTTCTTATAATTGTTTTATACGGCTCTTTTAATTCATTTATAATTTTACTAATATAATTTTTTTCATCATTCTTTATTATGCTAGATTCTATATCATTATCATAAGAATAATTTTCTAGTTGTTTTTCATCATTTTGTGTTATTCGTTCTAATTTATATGCTTTAGATTTCAATACATCTTTACATTTATTAAGAGCTATTTTACAAATTACATTTTTTAAGCTATTCTCATCTAAACTTTTGTATTTTTCAAAATTTTTATATACACTTAAATATACCTCTTGAACTGTATCTTCAGCTTCTAAACTATTTGATAACATATTTAGACATATCTTATAAATAAGACAATGATATTTATTTATTAGGTATTCAATGTCCATATATTTACCCTCTCTTCTTAAGTCCACACCCTATATAACGATTTTATTTTTTAATAGATAACAATTATTTAGAAAAAAAGTCAAGTTTAAAATTAAACCTGACTTTTATTATTTTCTTCCATTTGTACAATGCTATCAATATTTACTGCTCTATTGTGCTGTATTGGTGTCCATCTATAGTTCTTTTTAAACATACATACTATATTTATTGGGACCCAAGTAAGCATGAAAATAGATAATGTAAATATTCCCTTTAACGATTCTTTTATATTTTTCTTTTCAAATAAAACTGCAAATAAAGATATTAAAGCAGTTACTATATAACCTAAAACAAGTGACATTATTTTATTATCATACAGTATTTTCATAAATCCACTAAGCTCTGCATCAAAAATATTATAAATTAATATAAATAATACTACCAATGTGCTTACTACTTGAACAATTGGTGCTAAGTAGAAAATTGACATATCAAAACATTGTGGTACTCCAGTTTTTATGAATTGTTTAAATAACTTTGAAGAATAAATTCTCAAGCATTGCATTGTTCCCTTTGACCAACGAAATCTTTGTTTCAAAGAACTAATAAAATCAACTGGTTGTTCATCATAAGTAATTGCATCTTCAACAAATGCTATTCTTTGATTATTTAGGGCACATTGTGCTGCAAATTCAATATCTTCTGTTATAGTAACTGTATTAAATCCATATTCATCTATAACATCTTTAGAAATTAAAAATCCTGTTCCATTTATTGAAGATGACCAACCCATTCTCATTCTTGCTCTATTAAAGAAGAAATTTTGAACTAAATAAAACAATGTATATGAACTTGATACCCATGAATCAGAAGGATTTTTACTATCTCTAAACCCTTGTGCGACCTTATATCCACTACATAAAGCATCATTCATTCTTCTAATAAAATTAGGATGAACTATATTATCTGCATCAAAAATTAAATAAGCGTCATATTTATTATAATAATTGTCCATATAATCAAATGTAAATTTTAAAACATCACCCTTGCAAGTTACCTTTTTATCTATATCAATAATCTTAGCATTGTGATCTATTGCAACCTGCCTTGTATTATCTGTACAATTATTTGGAATTACAAATACATCATACAAATCCTTTGGATATTTTTGTTTCATCAAACTATCTAAGAGATTTGGAATAACATTTTCTTCATTCCTTGCAGCAATAAGTACTGCAATTTTATGCTTAGCTCTATAATGTCTTATATTATACTTTTCTTTTTTTCTAAAAGCAAAAAGTCCAGTAATAAAATAGTACAATATATATACAATAAGCAGTATATCAATAATATAATAAAGTATTTTAAAAAAGATTAATACGTTTTCCAACATTTTATATTTTCCACCTTACTCAGTCTATATTTATAATTATGTAGAAAATATAACTAATATTTATATTTTTACTACATTTAAAGCTATAATTTTATCATTTTTCCTTCCTTTGTATATTTTTAGAAACTTCTTTAACTTGACCAGATTTGTCCACTATTTTTGCATAAATAGTACAATCTTCTTCAATATATAGTCTTTCTGTAAGTCCTCCAACTTTATGCCACTCATCATCGTCTATTTTATAAAATCTTTCAGTATCTGCAATTTGTGAATAAGTTATTTCTATTAAAGTTGAAGCCTCTTTAGAAGAGAAGTCACCATTTATATTAATTGTACCTAAAGTATCAGTTTTTAAATTACCAACATCTGTCATATCAGCAACTCTTTTTACAGTTACATTACCCACATTATCCACAACTTTTATGTACATATCTGAATATGTAACTCCCTCTATTAAATTTTCAAAAACAAATTTATTTTCTTTTGTTTCATAATAATTAGAACCATCTTTACTAAAGTAATATTTATCTATACCACTATCTGAATCATCAGCATCCACTGATATTGTAATTGAATTAGTTGTATGAGAAACATCAACTGTATTTACTTTTGGTGGAGTTATATCTATATTACCAACATGATAACTTACACTCTTATCAATATATCCTTCCCCCTCAGCATATGTTATATTTACATCATAAGTTATAACAGTTATACTAGGATCTTTTACATATATATCATACATTGTATCCATATTACTTAGTGAATCATTTTTTCTAAATGCCTCATTGGTTGAAGTTGTAATTTTCTTTACAACATATTGTTTAGGGATTTTAATACTGATTCCAACAGCATCTTTTGTCCAAGAGGTTGTTGTAGGTTCAAATATTATTCCAGAATTACTATCCTGCTCCCATCCCATGTTCATTAAATTTTTTATTTCATCAGTTAAAGTATAATATTCTTTATTTCCAATTGTAAGTCCTTTTATATAATACACTATTCCAGTTTCAAGTGAAACAGCATAAATATCATTTGATCCATCTTTTCCATTGCCATATTTTAAACTCTCAAGTCCACATTTTGAATAATCAATTTCATATAAAACAATATATTTTTCATTTTCAATTTTTTCATTATTCTTAGTAAACTGGATTTTAGATGAGTCTTTTTTTAAAGAACTATAATCAAAAACTATACTTTGTTCTACTGGAAAATTTCCATCATTTTTAGCTCTATATGCAGAAACTGAATCTTGAACTAATTTTATTTCAGTTCCAAAAGCTAATTTTTTTGAATTATTTATTGTAGAATTAGCAGCTATTACAACACTAGTAGAAAGTACCAAAATTATAATAATTATTACCGCTAAAGCTATCAATGAAAAACCTCTCTTCATAGAGTTCCTCCTATTTTACATTAATATAGTTGTAATTACCAGCATTATCCTCTATATAAATAGTAACATCTTCAACATTATTTGAAACATTTATACTATCATCATTTAAAACTACACCATTATTTAAAAAATAAGATTTTATATTGTCGGTATTTATTTTCGTTTTTTCATATTTTACCACTTTTATACCGCTCTCATTATCATATTTTTTAGTTATTGGAATACTTTTAGTTAAATTACCTGTTTCACTTTCAACTAACTTAATCATATCTCCAACTTCAATAGTAGGAACTATCTTATCTATATTAGTTATGTTGTATGTTTTAACTTGTGTATTTCCGTCTGTAGAATTATATTGTATTTTTACAGTACAATTAGTATCTACATCAAAATCATAAACATAATATGAAAGACTTTCTTGAGTGGTATTTATTCCAAGTTCTACATTATCTTTAAATATTTTTATAGTATCTTTAGTATATTGTTTGCCAATTTTTAACTGACACTTTACAGATGTATTTGTCCAATCCTCTGTACTTCTAGTAAATATAATGTCTCTATTTGTTCCCTCAGATATAGAATCATAATTAATTTTATTACTTAATTCATCATTTAAAGTATAATACAACTTTCCATTAAGTTCTAAACCTTTTTTATAGTATACCTTACCAGTATCTATAGAATAAAGATATATATCGTCTTGATCTTCTCCCATTCCATAAGTTAAGTCAGAATTTTTTAATACATCAAAGTTACTATTATTAGGATCTATATAATAAAGCGTAATCTTACCATTATTAAGTAACTCTGTACTAAATTGTTCTTTTACATCTTGAGATGCAGTAGATATATCTATAGAATAAGATTTATCAAAATTAATGTTATATTCAACATCATTATATGAATTCATAATTTCTTGTACATATGAAAGTTCTGTTGCGAATTTTATTTTTTTAGCATTATTAATAGAACTTACACCAGATATAACGGCTGTTGTTGTAAGCGTAAGTATTATAGCAATCATAATAACAAGAGCCATAAAAGTAATACCTTTTTTCATAGCTTCCTCCAATTATTCCAACATCTTTTTTAATTCAGGAGTCAATGTATAATAAGTATATCCACCAATTAAATCACCCTTAGCGTAAAATACTTTATGTGTTTTAGAAGAAACAATATATACGTCACTTGCTTCATCCTTTTTAGTTCCTCTTGCCACATTTTCTACGCCAATTTTATATAAATCTAATTCGTAAAAATCTGTATATACATTACTTATAGAGTCTTCGTCTTGAAATTGAGAAATATAGTCAGTGCTGCTCTCATTATTTAAATTCAAACTATAACTATCGCCAACGGCTAACTGATTATTTTTAAAGTAGTATTCATCTGAGAGTTTTTGTATCGTATATATTTCTTTAGCAAATTCTCTTTTTTTCATAGAATTTTTTATACTATCATAAGATATAACGATAGTAGAAAGTAATGCTAAAGCAACAATAATTGTAACAGCTAAAATAATTAGTGTTACACCACTTTTATTTTTTTTAGACATATATATCCTCCATCAATAATATATAATATTTTATACTCTAACAGCAATTTTGTCAATTAAATATCACTATTTACATATAATAATAGCTTGAGTTTACTAATTTTTTAAACTTTATAACTTTTTGATTTATATAATCCTCTAATTTTGTCATAAATTGATCTGCTGGTATTTTATTTTCTGCAACCATTGTAAGACCTTTTTCCCAACTTGCTGTAAGCTCTGGATTGAGTAAATCAGGCATAGATTTTAAAACAATATCGTATATTCTTTCACCTTTTACAGTTGGTGTAAGAATTTGAGTCTTATTGTTTGTTGCTATATATCCTATTCTTTCTAATTTTTTTATAATCTCTGCTCTAGTTGCACTTGTACCAATGCCACTTCCCTTTATCTGCTCTCTTAACTTTTCATCTTCAATTAATTTTCCGGCATTTTCCATGGCAAGTATCATAGAACCAGATGAATATCTAGCTGGTGGAGTTGTTTCACCTTCTTTTATTAAAAAGTCATTTACATTTAATTCATCAGATTTTTTTAACGTAGCAAATACATCCATATTTCCTTCGTCTTCTTTTTTTCCTTCATCTTTAATGTCATCTTTTAATACTTTTAAATAACCTGGTTTTTCGCACACTTTTCCACTTGCAAAAAACTCTTCAGAATCAATTTTTAAAACTAATGAAACCTTGCTATACTCTGCAGCAGGGAAAAATATACTTATAAAACGTTTAACAATAACATGATAAACTTCTTTTTGTAATTTTTCTAATTTATCATAATTTTCAAATCCTTGTCCTGTTGGAATTATAGCATAGTGATCTGTAATTTTAGAGTCATCAACATATTTAGTTTTTTCTAGTTTAGTGCTATATTTCTCATCAGACATAATTTTAAGATAACCTTTTATTTTTTCATCAATATTAGATTTAAATAAACCGTTTAAGTTTTTAGAGATTTCTTTTGCAACAGCAGTTGATAATACTCTTGCATCAGTTCTAGGATATGTAACCATTTTCTTTTCATATAAAGCTTGAACTATTTGTAATGTTTCATCTGGACTAATTTTAAATCTCTTAGTGCACTCATTTTGAAGTTCAGCCAAATTGAAAAGTAACGGTGGTTTTTCCTTAGTCTTTTTCTTTTTTATATCAGTTACAACTGCATTTTTTCCAGTGCTCTTTAGTTCATTAATAAACTTTTCAGCATCTTCTTTCTTTTTAAAACCATTTTCACTGTAAAGTTTAGGAGATTCAAAATATTTAGAACTTTCTGTTACTTTAAAATCAGCAACAAATTCTTTTTCATTTTCTTTATTAACATTTGCTTGTATTCTATAAAAACTTACTTTTTTAAAATTTCTTATTTCTCTTTCACGTCTTACAATCATACCTAAAACACATGTCATTACCCTACCAATTGAAATTACAGCTCTATCTTCATTTAATGATTTTGCTAGACTTTTAGAATAAACAAGTGACAGTATTCTTGAAAAATTAATTCCTATTAAGTAATCTTCTTTTGCTCTTAAATAAGCAGCATCAGATAAGCTATTATACTCTTCAAGATCTTTGGCATCTCTGATTCCATTTAATATAGCCTCTTTAGTTTGCGAATCAATCCAAACACGTTTTTTTATCTTTTTAGGAGAACCAGCTGCAGCATCTACTAATCTATATATATATTCTCCTTCTCTTCCAGAGTCGGTACAAACATATATTGTATCAACATCTTCTCTGTTCAAAATTGTTGATACAACTTCAAATTGTTTAGAAACTGAGTCTATTACTTCATACTTAAATTCTTTTGGAATAAACGGTAATGTTGACATATTCCAAAATTTCATCTTTTCATCGTACTTTTCTGGGTAGCTCATAGTAACCAAATGACCTACACACCAAGTAACAATATAATCGCTTGATTCTATATATCCATTTTTATTTTGACCATTAACATTTAATACATTTGCAAATTCTCTTGCCACACTAGGCTTCTCTGCAATAATTACTTTTTTGCCCATATTTTCACCTATTTATACACTGTTATTATATAATATTTTTCCCAATTTTTCAATTAATAAAGAAAAAAATATAACTCTTTAGCAAAACTAAAAAGTTATATTCTTAATTATTATATTTTATTGATTATTAGTACTTTGATCAGTTCCTAATTTTACTTTGACTTCAACTTCTTTTCCAGAACGATTTATTTTTAAAGTTACCTCATCACCAATTTTTTTAGTATTTTTAATTTCATTTAATTCTTCCATAGTTGTAATTTCTTTACCTTCAATTGCAGTAATTACATCACCTTTTTGAATTCCTGATTGAGAAGCTGGAGAATTTGCTACTACACCAGCTACATATATTCCTTGAACTAAATTGTTCATTTTAGCTGTTGTTTCGTCCAAATTTACACCACTTATTCCAATATAAGGTCTTACTATTTTACCATTAGAAATTAATTCTTTAATTATTGGCATAGCATCGTCAGTTGGAATAGCAAATCCAAGTCCTTCTGTTTCTGTAGAACTGATTTTTACTGTATTTATTCCTATTACTTCACCTTTTGAATTTACTAGTGCACCACCACTGTTACCAGGATTTATAGCAGCATCTGTTTGTATTAATTTATAAGTTCTACCATCAGTAGTTATTTTTCTGTTAATAGCTGAAATATATCCTACAGTAACACTACCTGCAAATTCTTGACCAAGAGGGTTACCAATTGCAACAGCTAATTCACCTACTTTTATATTTGAAGATTCACCAATTGTAGCTTTTGTAAGTCCTGTAGCATCAATTTTTATAACTGCAAGATCTGTTGTTTCATCTCCACCTACTATTGTAGCTTCATATTCTTTATCCTCATTTGCAAAAGTAACAGTTACTTTTGCTGTTGAATTGTTAATAGCTGACTCTATAACATGATAATTTGTAATTATATAACCATCTTCAGTGTATACAATTCCAGATCCTTCTTCATCAGCCTCTTTTAAACTTCCGAAAAATCCCTGTGACATATAATTTACTTTTACACCAACAATTGATGGTCCAGCAGTTTCTGCAATTGCAACAACTGGGTTTTCCACATCTGAAATTTCATATTTTGTAACTGAACCATTTGAAGAATTATTTGAATTTGATAAACTATCAATCTTACTTCCAATAAGTCCATATGTTACAAGACCACCTATAATACTAGATACTATAGCAACTACTATAATTGCTACATTATTGTTTCTTCTTGTTTCTTTAATATATATTTTTCCTTCATTTTTTTGACCTTCTGTTTCACTCATATAAACCATCTCCTTAATTTAAACCTGCAACATAACCAGTAGAAAATGCTATTTGCAAATTAAATCCACCAGTAAGTGCATCTATATCCAAAACTTCGCCACATATATACAACCCAGATACAAGTTTAGATTCCATTGTTTTTGGGTTAACGTTTTTAACATCAATTCCACCACAAGTTATAATAGCCATATCCACAGGTAAAAATCCATTTATATTAATCTTAATTTCCTTTATAGATTTAATTATTCTATTTCTCTCCTCTTTAGTAATTTGATGTACCTTTTTATTTTCATCTATTTTTGAGAGTTTTATAACTTGAGGAATTAATTTTTGTGGTAAAAGATCATTCAAACTGTTTTTAAATTCCTTGTTGCTATATTTTTCAAAATCTCTTTGTATTCTTTTGTCTAACATCTCTTCAGTTAATGCTGGTTTTAAATCAATAACACCATAAATATCTTTATTTTTAATCTTTTCATCTATATTAGAAATTCTATTTATTTTACTACTTAAGCTTAACACAATCGGGCCAGTGACTCCAAAATGTGCAAATAACATTTCACCAAAATCTTTACAAAGTAATTTTTCTTTGTCATATATACTAAAAGTTACATTTTTAAGTGAAAGTCCTTGTGCACCTTTGCATATCGGACTATCAGATTTAATAGGAATTAATCCTGGTTTTATACCTATAATATTGTGACCTAAATCACGTAATAATTTATATCCATCCCCTGTACTACCAGTAGTATTATAACTTGCACCACCAGTTGCTATTATGCACTTATCACAATTTATTTTCTTTTTATTATCTAATCTTACAGCCTGTATATTTTGTTTTTCATCAACAATTATTTTTTCTACTCTCGAATTATATAAGACCTTTACATTTAGTCTTTTTAATTCTGATTTTAAAGCTCTTACAACTTCCGAAGCGTCGTCCGAAACCGGAAATATTCTGCCTCCTCTTTCAACTTTAGTTTTTACACCTAAATCATTAAAAAATTTGATTACATCATTGTTATCAAATTTTGAAAATGCACTATATAAGAATCTATAATTATTAACTACATTTTCTTTAAATGTATCCTGATCACCGTCAAAAGTTATATTACAACGCCCTTTTCCAGTTATCTTAATTTTATTTCCAAGACTTGATGTTTTTTCAAGTATAATAACTTCATTATTTTGTCTAGCCGAGGTTATTGCTGCCATCATTCCAGCAGCGCCACCGCCTATTACTACAACTTTCATTTATTTTACCTCTAACATATCACTTATTGCTTTTAAAATTGCAATTTTTCCAGATTCATATGTAATACCACCTTGCATGTATGCAACATATGGAGCTCTTATTGGACTATCTGCTGAAAGTTCAATTGAAGCACCTTCAACAAATGTTCCAGCTGCCATTATTACTTTATCATCATATCCAGGCATATCCCAAGGATATGGTACTACATGGCTATCAACTGGGCTAGACTTTTGAATTCCTTGAATAAATTTTATTAAATCATCTTCATTTCCAAGTTTTATAGCTTGTATGATATCTGATCTTTTTTCATCATATTTAGGATATACTTCAAAATTAAGTTCTTCCATAATAGCTGAAGCAAAAACTGCTGTTTTTAAAGCATTCTTTACAATAGATGGCGCCATGAACAAACCTTGTAAAATATTCTTGTTCTGTCCTAAAGTAGCACCACATTCTCCACCTATTCCAGGGCAAGTTAACTTTTCGGAACATAGTTCTATAAGTGAAGCTTTTCCTGCTATATATCCACCTATTTCACATAAAGACCCACCAGGATTTTTTATAAGGCTACCACATATAAGATCTGCACCAACAGAGGTTGGTTCATTTTTTTCTACAAATTCACCATAGCAGTTATCTACTAAAACTATGATATTATTGTCTATTGATTTTATAGCATCTATTGCTTCTTTTATATCGTCAACATATAAAGATTTTCTAAGCGCATATCCCTTAGATCTTTGTATATGCACAAGTTTTACCTTATTTTTTCCAATATACTCTTTAACTTTTTCTATATCTATATTTCCATCATCTTTTAAATCAATTTGATCATAAGAAACGCCATAATTTTTTAAAGATAATTTATTTTCCTTTATTCCTATAACCTCACATAAAGTGTCATATGGCTTTCCTGTTATTGCTAACATCTTATCTCCTGGCATTAAACATGCTTGAAGAGCAGTTGCAATTGTATGTGTACCATTAACAAATTGAATTCTTACAAGTGCTGATTCTGTATCAAATACTTTTGCATATATTCTCTCAATTGCTCCTCTACCAGCATCATCATAACCATAACCTGTTGATTTTCCAAAATGCATCAAACTTATTTTTTCCTCTTGAAAAGCTTTTAATACTTTTCCCTGGTTATATAAAGCTGTTTCATCTATTGTTTTGAATACATCCTTACATTTTTCTTCAGCTTCACTGCTAAGCTTTTCTATGTTAGGAGTTATTCCAAACATTTGATATACATTTTCCATAATTATCACCAGGATTTATTATACCACAGTTTCTTTTAATTGTGAACTAGAGCCTTTAAATTACACTAAACTTTCACCAGTTTATCAAAGAAAATGCAAAGAAAAAGTAGGGATATTCTCCCTACTTTTATTACTCATATTAAATATTCTTTTTCTCATACACCAAATAGTGCTTTTCGTTATTTGGCAGATCTGCTGCAGTAACTTTCCTGCTGAAAGAACATACAAAGCCGTATCCACTGATATCGATCCCCTTTGTGACTTCTGATGTGTCAATTATCTTAAAACGCCGCTCCTTTTCTTCTTTTTTGGCTTTCGGATTCATCTGTTCCTCATATTCAAAATAGATATAAATTATATTATTATCATCATATGAATTGTGGAAAAACTTCACGAACACTACTTTTGCTCCCTGTGGCAGCTTAAAGCAAAGTTCATCAGAGATAGAAATGAGTGGAATTGCTACAGCGTCTAATTTTTTCATTTGGATTCTTCCTTTCTAATTTTATCAAGGTTAAAATTTTATACAAATATATTATAACACTAATGTCAATATCGAAGTTTTTTCATCTTAGAAATTATAAAAATATAAAATAAAAAAAGTGGCTAAAAGCCACCTTTAATTATTCTTCATTACCTTCATCTTGTTGTTCTACAAATTTGTTGAATACTTTTTCTGCTACTGCATCATCAGTAACAGTATCGTAAACTTCTTCACCATCTTCTTGTTTTATTTCAAGAATAGTAACTTCAACATCTTCATTAACTTCTTCTTTATCAGCTTCAGTTAATATTAAGTATTCTTTACCATCTTCTAGAACTACGACATCTAATATTTCAAATCTAACATCATTTCCTTTATCATCTGTTAAAGTTATTACTGGTTCAAAATCTTCTGGTAATTCCATTTCATGGTCATGTCCACATCCTGCACATGCAGAACAAGAACCTCCACATCCAAACATTTCTTCTTGATTTTCTTCTTTCATTATTTCCTCCTTTTTGGCCTTAGCCTATATATTTTTTACTATAACATACCAATTTTTTAATTATACATTAGCTTAAACTTCTTAAATAGCCTTCTAATATATATGTTGCAGCTAATTTATCTGCGTATTTATTTTTCTGCTTTTGGGATATATTAAGTTCTTTCATTGTCTTATATGCAGATACTGTTGTAAGACGCTCATCCCATTTTATAATGTTTGTAACACCTAGTTTTTCTAATTCTGGAATTAAGCTATCCACCTTTTTAGTCTTTTCAGATGGTGTTCCATTCATATTTTTAGGATACCCAATTACAATAGTTTTTACACTATATTTTGATATAATTTCTTTAATCCCATTTATGAATTTTTTTAAACTACCATCAATGACTAATGTATCAATTCCCTGAGCAGTAATTTTTAATGGATCAGACACTGCAAGTCCTACTCTCACATCGCCATAATCTATTGCTAAAATTCTATCCATATCTTATAAATCCAAATATTTTTTTATCATTTCTTGTAGTAAATCATCTCTTTCAATTTTACAAATTAAAGCTCTTGCATTTTGATGAGATGTTATGTATGTAGGATCACCAGATAATATATAGCCTATAATTTGGCTTACAGGTTCATATCCCTTATCTTTTAGTGCCAAAACTACTTGGTCCATAATTTCCTTTACTCTTTTTGATTCATCCTTTTGTGGAATAAATACTGTTGTATTTTGATCCATACAAATCACTCCTTTTCTTTATTATTATATTAGATAATTTTAATTGTATTCTTTTCATTCATATTATCCATATAATTTATCATTTTATCAATTTCTTTTTCAATGTTATTTTGTCTTACAATATTATGCATCAAAATTTGAACTTCAGGTTTAATTTCTTCATTATTATAATATTCAACTTCAGTTGTAACCCTAGATAAAACTCTTTCAATAACTTGATTCATAGTATCTACGTTTGTATTTTTTGAAATTATCATCAATCTTAAGCCACTGTTTCTAACTAGTACTGAATCCTCTGGTACTATAGATTTTAAAATTTCAGCTACTTTTATTAACATTTTATTTCCAATTTCTCTATTATATCTTGTATTGATTTCAGGTAAATTTTTAATACATAGAAGAGTAATAACATTATTTTCAGTTTCATTTAATATATGTCTAATATTAGAATATAAATACATATTATTAAAAAATCCTGTTTGTTTATCAATGTTTTCAGCTTTTTCTATTGCACTTTGATACTTAGTGTTTTCAATGAATACTCCCATATTTGCTTTTATTTTAGTAAGTTCACTTTTAGAAATATCATCAAAAGCATTTTCTCTAGTATCTTCCATTATCCAAAATCCAAGATACACTTTATTATAATATATTGGTGAAAACATAGCTGATTTTATTTTTCTTTCTACAGCACTTCTGTAAGATAATGTTTTTTCAGGAGATGTAGTAATATATTTACATACATTCTTCATAGCATTTGCTTTAAAATCATTTTCCTCAGCAAGATTAGATACAATATCTAAATAAGTTGATTCAACGTTTGTAGCACGAGCTTCGTAAACATTTCCATCAAAAAGCGCTATAGTAGAATACTTTGGATTATAAGTTTGTATTATTGCTTTATTAAGTTCATTAATTTTGTTTTCAGCAGAAATATTATCTCCCATAATGTTAAACATATTTTGTGTAACAGTATTTACATTAATTCCTTTAGATATTAATTTATAATATGCTAATTGTTTTTCAACCATGAAATATAATATTCCTACTACAATTAAAGTTATAATTAATAATATTACAACAAATATCATAATAACTCTATTTCCTTTCTTTTTTTCTTTTTTTCTTTTGTTTTATTCTATTTTATTTCTTTTTCAAATCCACCAGCATCATTAGATGAATTATATGTTGGTGCTTGAGGTTTTCTAAATAATCCTCCTCTTGATTTGTTATTTCTTGTCTGAGTTGTTCTCGTTGTAGTAGTTGTCGTATTAGTAGAAGCGCCTATAGGATAAATTGAATTTATAATACTATTTAAGTTATTTCTAAAATCATCAGTAAATGTAGCAAATTTATTAGAATATTTATATACCATTTCTACATACTTCGTGTAATTTCCAATATCAAAAGGTAATATATAATATTGGACTGTTGAAGAATTAAATAATTCATCATACATTTTTAAATCATAACTTGTATAAGTTGCAATACCATCAAGTATATCCTTGGCAGTTAATGCACATTTAACATGTTTATTTATGATTACTTTTATTTTTGACATTGGAACTCCACGTTCTTTTAGTTCTCTTAAGAAAACTGTAAGTTGAGGAATATTTAAAATATCCATGTCTTGTACCACATAAACTTCTTGACAAAGTCTAAAGTAATCCGGTGGTGTTGTAAAGTCTGCATCTATTAGCACTACATTATTATTTTGTAGTATAGTATCTACAGCACGACTTGCATTATAAGCTTTTCTATCATCACCTGGCATTCCTGTATATATACTTAATTTTTCATAAATAAGAGGTTCATTCATTCCGTTAGAAGCATATTTCATACTTTCTGCCGCAATAGAACGTTTTCCCTCATTATCATAAGTATAAATTGTATAAGTATCTCTATTTTTAGTAACATCTACTATTGCAGTTTTTACTTTATTTCTTGCAAGATAAGTTCCTATAGCGTTTATACAAAATGTAGTTCCAACTTTAGGAGCTCCTACAAAGCAAACTATTTTTCTATAATCTTTTGGTACCTCATACACATTTCTAACAACTTCTTTTTCAAGAACTTCAGTTATAACTTGAGGTGCAGCAGCAGGTGCTTGCTTAACAACTATTTTTTCAATTATCTCTGGCTCTTTTTTTATCTCAACAGCCTTAGCATCATTATTTTGATTAATAACTTGCTGAGGTTGAACTGATTGAACAGGAGTATTTTTATCTGGAAGTGATAATATAAATTTATATTTTTCATTGTTAAAAGAAAGATATTGTTTTACATCGTCTGGTAAAAAATTAATTATTATTCTTAACTGTTCATCAGTATACTGAGTTGCTACTCTATCAAATATTTCATTATATTTATCAGCAACACCATTTTGATTTCTATAATATGATACTATTCTTTGAATTTCTATTTCAGATACTCCAGAATCTTCATATACATTCTTTGATTTTGCAGAATCATAATATTTTTTTACATCTTTCTTTATAAAAGGTTTATTTATAGCTAGACAAACCTTTCCCTTTGTTCTTTCTTGACCAGTTAAAACAGTATATATTCCTAAATTAAATAATTTTGCTAGAAAGTCATCACCTAATTTTCTTCTATCAGATGCTACATAAACAATATTTTTAGAATCATATATATCTGTCATTGCATCAACATTTTTGAACAAATACTCATCTATTTGAGCATAATTTTTAGTAGGGAATTTTTCCAATTCCTCTAAAAGAACTGCTCTATCATAATCACCAGTTTCTAATTCTTGGATAAACTGTTTAAAATAATAAACATTCTTATATTCAACTTTCTCTTTATACTTATTTTGATAAAACTCAACTATTCCTTTTACAGTATCATCATTGTTAATTCCGAAAAGAACTTTCATAAAACCTTTCCCCTTTTTATCATACGTTTTTTTAAACTACAAAAAATGCATATATCAATGGTAAACATTGTATTAAGCACATGAATATAGACAATCCTACTATTAACCTTTGGCCTAAAATTTTATGTTCTAGTATTTCTGAACCTGCAACATAAAATTGGTAAAGAGCATAAATAAATACTAATGTCACTACAGGCCAAGAATATTTTTGAATAAATATTAAAATATTCATAGTAGAATCTAATATTTTATCATTTGCTAATACTTCATTTGTAGCGAATGTAAAGTTACAAACTACAGCTGCAATAATAGCTATTAAAATAGCAATGAAGCTAACTTTTTTATATACCATAATTATCCCTCACTATAAAACAATTTTATTATATAATTTTACTATAAAATAATATAAATATCAAGTAATTTTATTATTTTTTTCTAACCAAACTCATTATTTTAAAATTATTTTAATAAAAAATAAAAATGGTACTATAAAAGTACCATTTAACATCCTAATCCTTGGAATTTATATTCAAATTTTTCTTTATCACTTTTATCTACAACTTTTTTTACTTTTAAAGTATAAGTTGCAATTATGTCAGATTCATCATAAGCTAATTTATTAGCAGAATAGTTCTCTGCAGTATATTTAACATAATCAAAAGTTAAAGTATATTCATTTTTAGTTTGATCTAAAACTATACTCTTTATTTTATATGGTATATAGTTAATTTCTTTAACTACATCTATTTCTATTTTTCCATTTTTTACTGGATTAGAAAGCTTTGCAAGTTCTATTTCTTTTCCAAATAACTTAGTAGACTTTTCTTGAATTGCATCTACGCTAAAAATATATTTATTTGGTTCATTTTCTATTTGTGTAAATAGTTTCTTTTCACCATCAGCAATTATTGCAGCAGCACATAAATTTGCCATTAATTCATCATTAATTTCTGAACTATCACAACTTGTTATTCTTGGAACAGCATATATTTCTATATTTGTGCTCTTTTCATCTTTTACACTAGTATCTATTCCGAATCTTTGTGCAATTAAAAATTGGACAACATAATTACTAAGTAATTGATCGTTTATTTCAACCTTTTCATTATCTTCAAGATCCAAAGTTTTTAACTGCTGAGAAGTTTGTCCAGACGTAGTAGAACCACTAGTAGTCATTATAACTACAAGAAAGATTATTAAAATTACTACAACTCCTATCATAGCATAAATTATCATATTGGTAGTTTTCTTATCCACTGATATTTCCCCCTTACAACTATTTTTTCATTATATCTTATATTAAAAAAAAAAGCAATAATTTTCACAGAAAAATAGTAGCTAAATAGCTACTATTTTTTTAAAAACTATATTTTTTTTGAAAGTGTTTCATTTGTTTTTTTCCTTTATTAAACATTTCTTTAAAATTATTACTGTTCATAGCACCTACTATTGTACCAGCAATCATTCCTATAGCAGCTCCTTTTACAAAATTCATGAAAACTCAACTCCTTTCACTTACTATTATTTTTTTTACTAATAATATTTTTTAAACTTGAAATTATTTCATAAATTCCAATAATAACCA
>CAJLBR010000007.1 GCA_905204915.1 uncultured Clostridium sp. | reverse complement strand
CAAATCTTTTATTGGCCACAATTCCATACTTTGCCATAATTGTTTTTGTCTTTTTTAAAGTATTCATAAATTCCTCCTAGAAAAAAAGAATTGCTAGAGTTTCTAGCAATTCTTTATTATAAGCCGCCATTTGCAACTATTATATCTCTTATATTTCTTACACTATTACTATACTCTCTATGAAGTATACCTTGACTAAAGCAAGTATTATAATATACACCTTCACCCATATTATAAGCATTTAAAGCATATGCTTCAACGCTAGAATAATCAGATACTCTCGCTCTTGCAGCAGAAAGATATATTGATAATAAATATACCCCCGCAGTCATATTATCATATGGATCAAGAAAATTTGTTATACCAAGTCTATTAGCAAGCATTGTATAATTTGAATTATGTATTTGGCAAAGTCCATAAGAATTTCCTCCACCAACAGCATTTGGATTAAATCTACTTTCTTTATACATTGTTGCTAAGAATAGTTCATATTGAACTCCATATTGTTGACACAAATTATATGCATATTTTTGTTGTTCAAGTGGCAATGCAACGTTATATTGTTTAAATCCAGAATCTGTAACAATTTCGTTTGAAGACACAATCATTGAGCTTCTTGAAACTGTAGTATTTAACATTGTACCAACTTCTATAACTCTATTAGTTGGTTCAGTTGTAACTGAACTATCAATTTCAGCTCTAAGTATTTCGTCAGCACCGCTCTTTTTTACAATATATTTTGTAACTTTTTCGCCTTCTTTACCTTCTTCAGATACTCTAACAACCCCTCTTGTAATAAGTGAGTTATCAACTTTTTCTTCTTCGAAAGGTATCTTTTCAACAACTTCTTCAATTGATGCTACAACAGTAGCATTATCTTTAAGTTCATCTTCTAAATTAAATTTTGCATATTCCTTATTTGATTCTATTTTAATTTCCATGTTATTAGTAATTAAAGAATCAGCTGAAGGATATACACTAACATTATCGCTTAAATTTATTTTATTTTGTAACATAAATCCACTAACTGTTTGTGATAGAGTCTTTATTGTTTTTTTATCTCCATAATAATCAAGAGTTATTGTTTTTACTTGAGAAGCAACGGATATAAGTCCTACAGTAGCAATTATTAAAACAACAGTTATTATACTTAACGTTTTTCTTAATATATGTGCCTTGTCTTCTTTCACGAAAAAACCTCCTTAAAACACAATCTTATTATAACATTTTTTACATTACTTGTCAAATATGCATTATTTTTATGTTAAATTTTAAAAGCAATTTTTATTTGAATTGCTCTATTAGAAAGCTTTTTGTATATTTTAGATTACATTTTATTTACATATAAATTACAACGTTTTTTGCTCCATATTTTCTATATCATTTTTTGTTTTTTTACTATATTTTCTTCCCAATTTTTATTTCATTTTTTTAACTTGTGCGTTATATGCACACTTTACTAATATTCCATTTGGTACAATTTTAGAACTAAGATATACTAATTTATTTATAAATCCTGGAATTATTACATTCTTTTTGCCATTAATTTCCTTCAAAGCATATTTTGAAACATATTCTGCAGATAATGGTTTTATATTAAATTGTACCCCCGCAACATTATTAAAATTGGTATTTACAGGTCCTGGACATAAAGCATATATTTTAACTGAACTTTTTCTTCTCCTTAATTCCTCACCTATAGCCTCAGTTAAACTTAACACATAAGCTTTTGTTGCATAATAAGTTGCCATTAAAGGTCCAGCAGGCATAACTCCTGCAATTGAAGCTACATTAAGAATCTTCCCAGAATCTTTTTTTATCATATCTTTTAAAAATAAATTAGTTAAAACATGAACAGATTTAACATTCAAATCTACCATATTAAGTTGTTTTTCAAGATCTAATTCATCAAAATTTCCGAAAAGTCCAAATCCAGCATTATTAATAACTAAATCTATATCCTCATCCTTTACATTTTTATAAAGTAACTTACAATTATTTATATCAGATAAATCCATTGAAATAACTCTAACACTAGTATTTAATTCACTCTTTAGCTTATTTAGATTTTCTTCGTCTCTTGAGACAATAATTAAATCATATCCTTCTTTAGATAGATTTTTAGCAAACTCACGCCCAATTCCAGAAGAAGCGCCAGTTATCAATGCTTTCATATCAACACCTCTAATATATACTAGATTTTAACACGAATAAAAACTTTTAACAATGCTTTCTACAAATTTAAATAAAATATAATCTTTTTTATACTTATCATATTAACATTTATAAAATATTGTGATATAATACCACCTAATGCTAGGAGAGTGTTAAGATTGAATAACTTATATGTATTCGTTGAAAATAATAAATGTGATGATTGTGTAAAATATGGTATGAAGTTATCAGAATACTCTAATAAAATAATATCTTCTGGAGATTTGCAAAAAAAAGGTATCCAAGCCTACCTTTCTCCCAAAGATTCAGAACTATATTTAAATACGAATTATTCATGTTTAAGAATAGAATCTTCTTCTTTAAATGTATTTATATACAATAAAGTTTTTGAAAACACAAATCTTTTAGATGAATTTGTTGTTAAACAGGATAAATATACTATTGGTGATTTTGAAGAACCAGTTGCATTAATCACTTCTACCATATTACCAGAAAATATATCTTTATATAATAAAACCTTAGATGTACCTTTAATAGTAGAAGATTCTAGGGAATTTTACTATAAAAAGTCAATCTTAGATTTAATGGAAAGTGATCTTTTTACCAATTATGAAATATACCAAGTTTTACTTTTAATTGGAGAACAAAAAGGATTTTTAAAAGCAAGCAAATGTAGTGATAACTTAAAAGTTTATGTAGATAAAAAAAGAAATAAAAAATATACAAGGAAGGGTAGTTTTTAGTTACCCTTCCTTTTCTGGTTTATATATTATTTGATCATATAGTTCTATAGAAGTTTTAGATTCTATTCCTAATTTTTCAAGATCTTCTTTTGACATGTTATCTATTATGCAGACATTATCACTTTCAATAACGATATCCACTGGAATATCTATGTATTCACCAGCATGAAGCATAGTAACATAACTATAATTTTTTTCTTTATTTTCTTTTATATAATGTTTTGGAACAGCTATTCCTGATACCCTTTTCCATACTATGTTAAGACTAAGTGCCCTTGCATCAACTATATCTTCTATTCCATTTTCAACTTTAAATATACAATAATAATAATTATCACTATCTATAATTTTTGTTAATGTTCCAGTTATTTTTTTATCAGATATTTCATTTATTCTTATAGTATAGTCTTTATCTTTTACTATATATTCATCATTTTTTCCCTTTTCTTCTTTTATTATTATATAAGCTTCGTAATTATTTACTATTTTTATACCAAATTTATTTTGATCATTAGTAGAATATTTTTTCATTATATTTTCTATATCATCTGCACTGTAATTATATACTGATGATATAGATGAACTATCTTCTAAACCATCTATCTTATACGTTACAACTCCTGTCATTGGAGCTTTTATATTATTAGATGATGTTTTACTTTTTTCTTCATAATCTTCTCTTTGAGTTATTAGCTCTCTTATTTTTGATCCTTCAGGACTAAGAGTTCCAAGAATTAATACTTTTTTATAAGATAATTCATCTAGCTTATTTTTGTACTCTTGCATTTTAATATATGAAGTGGTTTTTAAAGCTTCTTTAGAAGTTTCAGAAATTTGATTATCAATGTCTTTAATATCACTAGAATAAGTTGATGGCAAGTCTTTAATTAAAGTTTGAATTTCTTTATCCATATTTTCAATTTCTTGTAAATACTTAGTATAACTTTCATCTTTATAAATAGCTATAATTTCATTTTTTGCAGCCTTTTTTCCCTGATCTATTACTGGTATTGCTACATCACTACTAGATGAACTAGCAACTTTTTCTTCTTTTATTAAATACCCTTGAGTATCACTAGATTTTTCAACATATCCATTGACTACAGTATACGTTTCTATATTTCCAAAGAAGTTATTATATATACCAACACAAGCAATTATTAATAGTACTACTGCAATAATTATTATATTAAACTTATTTTTCTTTATAGTAATCCTAAGCTTATTTTTAAAGCTACCTTTACTTTCATTTTTATCCATATATCCACCTTATTAAATATTATAAATTACTAGTAATGAAATCTACTTGTTCTTCTTTACTCATACCACCATCTATTGTAATTGTTTCTAGCTTATTTTTAAACCATGTTATTTGTCTTTTAGCATACTTTCTTGTTTCCTGTTTTAATTTTTCCACACATTCTTCAAGCTCTGATACTTTTTCAAAATATGGGAAAAATTCTTTGTATCCTATAGCCTGCATGCAAGTACAATCTTTATCATACCCTGCATCATACACTTTTTTTGCCTCATCTATAAGGCCTGTTTGCATCATGATATCAACTCTTTTATTTATTCTTTCATATAAAATATATCTATCATGACTTATATAAAATACTTTAAATTTGTACTTAAACTCTTTACTATCTATTCTTCTTTCTTCTTCGACCATATGATCTGATTTTTTTTGCTTTAGATTGTTGTTAATTTCTAATGCTCTAATAACTCTTTTAACATTATTCATATGAATCTTTTCAGCAGATTCTGGGTCAACAGCTCTTAACATGTCATGCAAGTACTCATTTGATTTTTCTCTTGCTATTTTATACAGACTTTCTCTATATTCCATATCCACATTTTCTTCTTTAAAATTCATATCATTAACAATTGCACTAATGTATAATCCAGTACCACCTACAACTATAACATTTTTACCTGTTGATCTTATTTCTTCAATTTTATCATAGCACATATTCTTAAAATCCGCAACACTGTATTTGTCACGTGGATCACAAATATCTATTAAATGATGTTTTATCCCCTGTGCTTCCTCATCTGTAACTTTTGCTGTTGCTATATCTAGGCCCTTATATATTTGCATCGAATCTGCAGATATTATTTCTGCATTTATTCTTTTAGCAAGTTCAATACCAAGTCCTGTTTTTCCAGATGCTGTTGGTCCTACTATACATATAATTTCGTCTAACATACTTACTTCCTTAAAAATTTTCTTTCTATTTCGTAATTACTCATTATTATAGCTGTTGGCCTTCCATGAGGACAGTTAAATGGATTTTCTAGTTTTATCATTCCATCTATTAATGAAGTTTGTTCTTCCTTTGATAACTTCATTTTTCCCTTTACTGCCGCCTTACATGCAAGTGTAGCTATAAATCTTTCCTCTTTACTACCAGACCAAGTTTTACTTGCACCAAGAAGATCATCAACCATATCTGTAAATACAGATTTATAATCCATATCGTATCCTATATTTGGAACACCTGATATCTTATAAACATTTTCTCCAAACTCTTCCATGTCAAATCCTGCATTTTTAAACATATCTAAATTTTCTTCTACCACTTGTTTTTCTTTAGTAGTTAACTCTACAACTATTGGTAACAACAGCATTTGAACTGATGGATTCTTAGAAAAATAATCCTTTTTTATTTTTTCATATAAAAGTCTTTCATGAGCTGCATGCTGATCTATTATATACATTTTATCTTTTATTTGTATTATTATATAAGTATCAAAAACATTTCCAATGTATTTATAAAATATATCTTCTTTTTGTTTATCATCTTCAATAGTAATATTTACTTTTTCTAATTGTTCAGCGCCATCTTCTACAACTTCTACTTTCTTCTCAGAATTATCCGCATTAAATATAGCTGGAACTTCCTTTTCAGCTACATATGGCACAAAAACTTCTTCTGCAATTTCTAATTTTGTAGCATTATTAATACTAGAATTATCCACATTGTTTATTTCAGGTATTTTTTCCACAACTTTTTCTTCTACTTTTAAAGAAGAATCTTTAATATCATTCTTTACTTCATTTTGCACTGCAACATTACTTTTAGGCAAAATATCAGCACTTTTATCCACATTTTCCACATGAATATTAGGTTGAATTATTGGTTTTATTTGTGGTTCTGCTTGTTTTTCATGTTCTATTTTTGAATCTCTAATTGTTGTAAAAGGACTATTTTTTGTTGCATCCTCCTCCAAAGCATTTTTTATAGCATGATAAACAGCATCAAATACTTTTGATTCATTTTCGAACTTTACTTCTAACTTTGATGGATGAACGTTTACATCAACAATTGATGGATTCATGTCTAAATTAAGAACTATAAAAGTAAATTTTCCAATAGCATATTTTTGAAGACATGCTTTGTCAATTGCGGTATTTATTATTTTATCTTTTATATATCTTGTATTTATAAAAGTAAATTGATGCATTCTAGTAGACCTAGAAACAACTGGTTTACCAATCATACCAGAAACTTTTATATTTTCATACTCATAGTTTACTGGTATTACATTCTCATATATTTCTCTTCCGAATATATCATAAATAGTTCCTTTTAAGTCACCCTTTCCTGAAGTTTGTATTATAGTCTTTGAATTATTGATATACTTAAAACTAACTTCTGGATGAGCTAGTGCCATCCTTGTTATAACATCTTCAATGTATGAAGCTTCTGTAAAGTCCTTCTTTAAAAATTTAAATCTTGCTGGTACATTATAAAAAACGTCTCTTATTTCAATCATTGTACCCTGAAGAGCAGCAGATGGTTCCATTGAAATTACTTTACCTGCCTCTACTACCGCTTTCATTCCTACATCTTCTTCTATATTTTTACTAATTAAACAAACTTTTGATATAGCGGCTATAGAAGCTAATGCTTCACCTCTAAATCCCATTGATTTAATGGTTTGTAAATCTTCCTCTTTTCTTATTTTACTTGTAGCATGTCTTTCGAATGCAAGTTCAACGTCATCGCTTTTAAAACCGATACCATTATCAGTTATTTTTATTTGACTTACGCCACCATTACGTATTTCTACCGTAATTTTTGTTGCTTTAGCATCTATAGAATTTTCAACTAATTCTTTTACAATTGAAGCTGGTCTATCTACAACTTCGCCAGCTGCAATTTTATTTATTGTATGTTCATCAAGTAATACTATATTTCCCATTTCTACCTCCTATTATAAAAATTATCCCTAACAACCAAATTATACTATTAATTGACTTGTTTTTCAATATTTAGACAAGAAAAAAGCATCGACTTTTATATACATCGATACCTTTTTACATATTAATATATTCTTCTAATTTAATTTTTCTTTTAGTTTATATAGCACTTCTAAAGCATCTTTAGGTGTCAACTCATCTAAATCAGTTTTCTCTAATATCTTAGATACTTCAGCCATTTTATAATTGAACATATCAACTTGAATTTCTTCTGTTGTAATCTTTTTCTTCTTTTCATTTATCGTTTTCTTTGCAAGATCTACATTTTCCAAATCTTTTAAAATTTCCTTAGCTCTTACTAAAACTTGTTTTTTTATACCTGCTAATTTTGCAACATATATACCATAAGATTCATCAGCTCCACCAGGAGTTATTTTTCTTAAGAATATAACATCGTCGCCTTTTTCTTTTACCTCAACAGAATAATTCTTTACGCCATCAACTTTACCTTCTAAATCTATTAATTCATGATAGTGTGTTGCAAATAAAGTTTTTGCTCCAATTTTAGATTTATCAGCTACATATTCAGCTGTAGCCCAAGCTATAGCTAGTCCATCATATGTAGAAGTTCCACGTCCTATTTCATCTAGTATAATCAAGCTATTTTCTGTTGCATTTTCTAATATATTAGAAAGCTCTTTCATTTCAACCATAAATGTTGATTCACCCATAGCCAAATCATCAGATGCTCCAATTCTTGTAAATATTCTATCTACAATTGAAACTTTAGCACTATCAGCTGGTACATATGAACCAACTTGAGCCATATAAGATGTAAGTGCAACTTGCCTCATATATGTAGATTTACCTGCCATGTTTGGTCCAGTTATGATTAAAAATCTATCTTCATTATTATTTAACTTTGCGTTATTTGGTATAAAACTTTCATTTCTTAATGCTTTTTCAACAACTGCATGTCTACCATTTATTATTTCGATTTCACCGCTATCAACAATTTGTGGTTTTACATAGTTATTATTTACTGCAACTGTTGCAAAACTTGCCAAAACATCTAATATAGATACCACTTTTGCCGTATTCTGAACCCTTATGACTTCATTTGCTACATGAGTTCTAATTTCACAGAAAAGCTTGTATTCAATATCTATAAGTTTATCTTTAGCACCTAAAATTTTATCCTCAATTTCTTTTAGCTCTGGAGTAATATATCTTTCTGCTCCAGCTAAAGTTTGTTTTCTTATATATCTATCTTCTGGCACTTGAGATTTATAAGAGTTTGTTACTTCTATAAAATATCCAAATACCCTGTTATATCCTATTTTTAATTTAGGAATACCTGTTAGTTCTTTTTCTTTTGACTCTAGCTGTAAAATCCAATTTTGACCTTCAGTAGATGCACTTCTATACTCATCAACTTGAGAATTATATCCTGATTTTATAATATTTCCTTCTTTTATTGAAATACCAGCATCTTCAATTATACTGGCCTCTAATAATTCATGTATATCTTGTAGTACATCTAGCTTATTATATAATTCTTCAAAGTATTTATTATTGTATGTTTCTTCTATTTCTAGTAATACATTTTTTAAATATGGTAATTTTTTTAGTGAATTTTTTAATGATACCATCTCTCTAGCATTTGCATTTGCACTAACAATTTTAGATATTAACCTCTCTATATCATAAACTGTTTTTAGTGCTTCTTTTAGTTCATCTCTTTTTATAGAATCATTTACTAAAATCTCAACTGCATCTTGTCTTTTTATTATTTCTTCTTTATCAAGTAATGGAGCTTCCAACCATTTTCTAAGTCTACGTCCACCCATAGCTGTTACGGTTTCATCCATAACCCACAAAAGACTTCCTTTTTTAGTCTTTTCTCTATTAGCCTCTAATATTTCCAGATTCTTTCTTGTGCTTGTATCAAGTTGCATGTGCTTTTCAATATTATATTTTCTTATTGTATTTATTTGATTTGTGCCTGTTTTTTGGGTTTCTTCAACATAATTTAAAAGTAACTTACAAGCGTTTTCTTGAATTGCACTTAATTTAAGATCACTTGATTCTACTAAATGATTTAACATTTGATTATCATCTAAATTATTATAATTTGATATGTAGATGTCAAATGTCTTAGCAATTTCACTCTTTAACATATCTGTTTCTACATTACCACTAGAAAATATTATTTCAGAAGGAACAATTCTTGAAATTTCATTTATTATTTTTATATCAAAATCTGTTCCACTTACGCTTGAAAAATAAAATTCTCCTGTTGAAATATCACAAAAAGCCATACTAGCTTCATTTTTATTACAAAATATACTAAGTATATAATTATTTTTCTTTTCATCTAACATTGTAAGTTCAGTAATTGTGCCCGGTGTTATTATTTTAACAACATCACGTTTTACAATTCCTTTTGCTAATTTTGGATCTTCTACTTGTTCACAAATTGCAACCTTATATCCTTTTTCAATCATTTTAGGAATATAAGCATTAACAGCATGATAAGGAATTCCACACATTGGCGCTCTTGTTTCTAATCCACAATCTTTTCCAGTTAATGTAAGCTCTAATTCTCTACTACAAATTTCAGCATGATCAAAGAACATTTCATAAAAATCGCCTAATCTATAAAATAATATGCAATCCTTGTATTTTTCCTTAATTTCTAAATATTGTTGCATCATCGGTGTTACTGGCATATTAATCTCTCCCTTAAATTTACAAGTAAATTATATCAAAAATTCTACAAAAAAACAAGAAAAAATACACCTTAAAAAATTAAGATGTATTTTTTTAAATTAAGCTTGATATTCAGCATCGCCGAAAGCTAATATTAACATGAAAATAAAGTTAAAGAATATTAGTCCTGCAGCAAAGCCACCGCCTTTACCAAATTTACCAGCAAGTTTAATCAAAGCCATGATATAAACCACAACGTTAGCAATTGGTATGAATAGTAATAATATTAATAAAGGATTCATTCCACAAATTTGAAATAAAACAATAATATTATATACTGGAACTATTGAAGCCCAACCTGGTTTATCTGCTTTTGTGAAAATTTTCCACATAGCAACTATAGCAAGAACTGAAACAACTAAACTTATTATACTAACAAGTGCCATTGATTCACCTAATGCTGCTGTTGAAGCAGAAGAAGTAACGTCTATATAATCTGTTGAATAATCGTACATATATTCACCCCCATAATTAAAGCTAAGAAATAAAACATTTCTTTTCTAAAGTATATTATATATTAAAAAATTTTGCAACAATTTACGACAAATTTTATATAATAAAATTGTTTTGACATAAGTAATGTAAAATCTACCACGTATTTTTCTATTTTAATGTTATACTACCATCATCATTTTTCATAATGGAAACTTCTGAACTTAAGCAAACTACTGGACGTAAACCATTGTCTGGATCATCAAAATAATAGTTACCAACACTACCATTGTAGTTTGAAAATAATAATTGATACTTTCCAACAGCAGCTGGAGAACTAATCCACATACCATATGCACCAGCATTTCTTCCTAGTACATACAATGTATCATTTTTGTCTAACATATCTTTACAGCTGTCACTCCAAGTTTGACCACCATCATTACTTATTTGATAACCATTTTCATTTGTTACATCAGCTTGATAATCCACATTGTATTTTTCATTATATGATTGCATTAGCATTTCTATTGTTGGTCCACCAATAGCATAAAGTGCCTTATCTGTTTTGTATACGTTACATACATCAGTATCTAATAAATAAGCTACTGCTTTCATATTATCTTCTGAACTGTTACAACTTTCAATATATGTTTCTATCCAATTTACTGCTAGATTTTGATTTAATATGCTATTAGTTCTAGCACTATAATTAAAATCTTTGACAACTGGTCTTAACGATATACCTTTTTCATAGACTCCTTTATAAAAAGTATTTCCGCCTTTAGTTGCTGGGACTTTATCTTCTGAAAAATAATCACTTGATATCAAATTTTCAACTATAAATAAAAATTTGATAATATTATACTTTTAAGAAGTATTATATACTCATGTAGCATTTTTCCTTTATAAAATTTTTGATTTCTTCTTCATTATTTACTTCATAATAAGAAATGAGCAAATCGTTAAATTCTTGAATTAACTCAGCTGGAATAGCTATAATTCCTTTTCATTTTGATATTAAATAATGATTGCTATATATTACTGCATTTCTTTTATTTCCGTCTATAAATATTTGCTTTTTCATTATATATAATAATAATTCTATTGCCTTAGAAACATCATCAATATCTTTATTAATTATTAATTCTAGTTCTTCCTTTATTATACTTTCAATAGGAAAATCTAGCTTCCATGATGTCTCCCTATTGTTACTGGAACATTTCTGATTTTTCCAGTAGAATAATAAAAGCCTTCCTCTACCATTTTATTTCACATAATAAGGCAAAATTAGTTTGGCTAAAGATGACATTTTGATTTGGTATAAATTCCCAGGCATGTTTTAAATTAACAATTTTCAATATATCTTCAGGTGTCATGTTATTTACTTTTCCACCTTCAATAATATTTTCAGTATCTGCAAAGGTAGTTGCAACACCTTCCAAAATAGCTTGTTTGTATATTATATCTACTAAATGCCTTTTTGCAAAATCTATATTTCTTTCTATTTCTTCAGGAATTTTTTCTTCCATATAATTAAGTTGTTTTAGTTTTTTTCTATTTCTTTTATTTGTTTTTTTAACTTTTTGACTTTAATACTGTTATTTAATATTAAATTATATAATTCTTCCGAATACTCTCTAACATATTTTGTCAAAGAAATCCCATTATCTCTATAGTGTACATATATACTTATTTGAATTATTTTCTCTTATTTCTACAGTTCCATATGTTAAATATTTTAATTCATTTTCTAAAATTTATTTACTTTTTAAAAGATCAATTATTTCATTTTTATTATCCATATTTTTCCTCCATACAAAAATGTGAAACTTTTTTACTCATTTTTAGTAAATTTGTTTCACATTTTTTAATATTTTTATATAAATCCACAATTAACTATAACTATAGCTGTTATAATAGCAACGAAATCTGCTATTAATCCTGCAATTAAAATTCCTCTAACCTTTTTTATCCCAACAGCTCCTAATAAAATTGTCATACAGTAAATCGTTGTCTCTGTCCCTCCCATAATAATTGATGCTATTTTTCCAGAGGCAGAATCTGGACCAGATAATTTAAATAACTCTATTATAAAAGACATTGAAGCACTTCCAGATAATGGTCTTAATATGAAAAGTGGAACTATATCCTCAGAAATCCCAAATTTATATAAAATTGGTTTTATTGGTATCATCAATATATCAAGTGCTCCGGTACTTCTTAAAAGTCCAATTGATACTGTTATTGCTAATATATATGGAAATATATTATATATAACCTTTAATCCTTTTATTGCACCTTCTATAAACAATTTAAATACATCTTGTTTTTCTTTCGTTCCTATTAAAATTATACAAAGTACCATTACAGGAATTATTGCAGATATAAAAAAGTTTATATTACTCACCTCATTTTTTTATTTAGTATTTTTATACTTGTTATTCCAACAATCAATGATAACATTGTTACTATCCAAACCGGTACTATTATGCTACTTGGATTAGTACTCCCATACATTGCTCTTAACGCTATCATATTAGTTGGTATAAGTTGCAAAGATGCTGTATTTATTAACACAAATGTAGTCATATTATCACTTGGTTTTTCTTTGTCTTCATTTTCATTTTGCATTTCTTTCATTGCATTAATTCCATTTATAGTAGCTGCATTTCCAATTCCAACGATATTAGTTACAATGTTTAAACTCATATATTCCTTTGCTTTTTTTGTTAACTTTTTATTATCAAATATTTTAAACATAAATTTGTTAAAGAAATTAGAAAATTTCTCTATTGCACTTGTATTCTCAAATATATTAAATATTCCACTCCAAAAGCACATCATACCAGTAAGTTCTATAATATTTTGAATTGAAACTTTACTATATTCCATAATATCTGATATAACTGCTCCTGGATTTCCCATAATTAAGGATATTATCATACTAAATGCAATTATAAAAGCCCATATTTTAGACATGCCAACACCTCAAAATTTTACTTTATAAAATATATGTTGTATAATCTATTTATATGAATATACTATAATAAGGAGGAAAAGTATGCGTGGTTTTAGAATAAATCCCGATAAAGATTTTGTTTTTAAAATAATTGAGGGAACTGAAAGAAAAAATGGACATTGTCCTTGTAAAATTTCACAAGATGATTCTAACCTTTGTCCTTGTGATGATTTTCTAAAAGAAGGAATTTGCAAATGCAAATTATTTGTTCCAATCGAGGAAGACGAAAAAAAGCAGTAGAATTATTTTTCTACTGTTTTTTCATATTTTTATAATTTAAATCATGCTTTCTTTTGATTTTTTAACATATTAGTTAAAATAAAATTTACTGTAATAGATACTAAAGAAATTCCAAATATTATGAATATATTAACTATCATAGTATGTTTAATTAATATGAAACTAAACAATAAACTTAATCCTGCTCTAACCAATTTTCTTGAAAATTCTAGTGTAGTAAGCAATGATTGTTGATTTTTCTTTTCTGTATTATTAAGCATTTCATTTTGTATGTATATACGATATGAATCTCTTATAAACAAAATAATTATATATCCTAATGCCATTACACTAAATTTAATAAATAATGAACCTGTTAAAAAGTATCCAATTATCATAAATAACGAAGATAACGATAAAAGTATAGAAATTCCTATACCAACCTTTTCCTCTTGTTTTTTATATATTTTTTCAAAAACTAAATTTGACACCACTCTTACAATACGTGATATACAAAGCATTACTCCAATTATCAATGATGTTTTAGAAACATCAAAACATTTTAATAATTCTTCTTGTATAAACAATTTTCCATCAGATTGGCCTGAATTAGCAACAGGATAAAATAATCCATATGCTACAATCATTATAACTATTAATTTAGTCAAATGTAATTTTTCTTTTTTTACCGATTTTTTCTCATTACTTTCTGTTATTTTATCATATTTTGAATAATCCTTTATGTAGAATGATAATAAAAAGCATAGAAAACAAAAGAATATACAAAAGTACATTGGTAAGTAATGATCATAGTTGAAAAATATGCTTGCTACAAAAGATATAATCATCGTAATAACAGAATATATAGTATTTGATTTTGTCTTCAATTTTATATATTGATGTTGATTGTTCTTTAATTCTAAATTATTCTTTAACACAACATTACCCATATTAGTAAATGTAAAAGCATTATTATAAAGAATTTTACCAATAACCATAACCCAGTAACTTTTACAAAATGTAAAAGTTAAGCTGGCAGCAAGTAGCATAAATGCTCCTAGTCTCACAGAATTAGTATTTCCTATTTTCTTTATTATTTTAAGTAATGGTATTTGAAGTATTATAAGAAAAACTAATGAAATAGTAGAACTTGAAACTATTTGTGCAGAAGAAAAACCTTTTACTACACTCAAGAATAATGTGTCTATAGCTATCCAAAACAAAAGATCTGATGACAATCCATCAAACCAAGGATAGATGATATTTACCCTTTGTATTTTATCTATCTGCATTTGTAAATTATCCCCTTTCAGCAATTTTTAAATACAATTATTTTATCATATAATATTTTTTTTGAAAATAAAAAACAAAATATAACCATAAAAAAACTAACTATTTCTAGTTAGTTTTTATCTTATCTTGAAAAGTTCAAGTTTAGTATCAATCTGGTGCTCCTGGTGCGAATCGAACGCACGACCAACAACTTAGGAGGTTGCTGCTCTATCCACTGAGCTACAGAAGCATTTTATTTATTATGACTTTATTCAAAATCATACGTAATTTTAATGATCTGACAAGGTCTCTAAGACAACATATTTTATCTGATATTGTTATGATATATGTTTCCTTATATTTAGGTAATTTTAATGTAAGTGGCCACATGTGACATATAATTATATCTCTTTCAATATCATTTATTTTAAATATTTGTAGAGAATTCTTTAATGCTATTTGTGGATGCAAACATTTAAAAAAGTTCTTTATATCCTTGTTTTCTACATCATCTAAGAAGAAGTCGTGTAATAAGCCTGCCCTTGCTGCAGAAATGTAATCTAAATTTAAATACTTGCAAATCCTATAGTTCATATATGAAACATCCAAAGAATGTTCATATCTTGTAATAATACCATGATGTTTATAATTTTTTAGTTTCTTAAATTTTTCATTTTCTAATATTTCACAAACATAAAAATAGTATTCCTCATCTAGCTTTATACCTCTTGCATTATAAAAGCTCATAATCTTCCTCCTGATATATTATAACATACTTTACTTTTTTTTCAACAACTTTATTTATATTTAGTATTACCTTTTTGAACATTTTTATATAAATTTTATTGAAATTTTGCTATTCATATAGTATAATACTATGTATGCACTCATAGCTCAACTGGATAGAGCATTCGGCTACGAACCGAAAGGTTGGGGGTTCGAGTCCCTTTGGGTGCACCAAAAAAGAGGACAGTTTTGTCCTCCTTTTTTTACATCTTTTTTATTGCTCTTAATTCTTTAAAAAAATTACTCAATATATCTGAACATTCTTTATTCTCAATATATTCATATTCTACTTTATGTGTTGTTTTTATATCATCAAAAATATTAGCAATTGAACCAACACATCCGTTTTTTTCATCTTTTGCTCCAAAATATACTTTCTTTATTCTTGCCTGTGTTATAGCACCAGCACACATTGCGCAAGGCTCTAGAGTTACATATAGCTCAGCACCATCTAATCTCCAACTTTCTAACTTTTCACATGCTTTTTTTATTGCTATTATCTCAGCATGAGCTAAACTACTTTGCTTTTTTTCTCTTAAATTGTGAGCTCTTGCAATAATTTTTCCGTCTTTTACAATAACTGCACCTATTGGTACTTCTAATTTTTTATATGCTTTTTTTGCTTCATTTAAAGCTAGATTCATATACTCGTTATTCACTTTTTTCCTCCATATCACTAGTAAAATATTCTTGCAATCCAGTATATATTCCCCAAGCAATTTTGTTTTGATAAATATCAGTTTTTAATAATTCTGCTTCTTCTGGATTGGATAAAAAACCGCATTCAACAACAATACTTGGAACTTTCACGTGATCCATAATATAAACATTAGATATTGGTAGCGGCGTACGCTCATTTTTAAACTCAATATTTTTGTTTATATTTTCTTGCACACTCAATGCTAATTTTTTGCTATCTTCATTGTCCTTCTGATAAAAAGTTTGCCATCCTCTATAAACCTCTGATGGTGGATATTTATTCAAATGTATTGATACAAATATATCTGCATCAGAATTATTTCCAATTTCTACTCTATTTTTTATATCACTAACTTTTTTATTTCTTATACTTGAACTATCAAGAGAATATATCCCATTTTCATCACTTCGTGTAAGAACAACTTTAGCTCCACTTTGTTCAACTATTTTTTGCAGCTTTAATGCAATACTTAAATTTATTGCCTGTTCTGTTGTCCCATTAAATCCAATTGCACCTTCATCAGGCAATCCATGACCGCCATCTATTACTATTACTTTGTTAGTAATTGGCAAAGCATTTACTTGAACAGAAGATTCTGATTCTTCTATTCCTTGCTTATTTATTATACCATAAGTTACAAAAGAAATACAAATTAAACAAAGACATATCATAATTCTTTTTTTAAATACACAATTTTTCACATGATCACCTTATACATATATATGCATGAGATAAAATATAATACAGAAAAATAAAAGATGTTTACTTATTATAAACATCTTTTAAACACAAATATATATATATTAATTTATAGCATTTCCGTCTACGTATAATTTATATCCGTTAAAATCTATATTACTATAACTAGTATCTTCGTCAACTAATTTAGATACATAACTATCACCTGTTAATTTTATTTTTGAATCTGAATCTAGAGTTATACTTATATTTTTTGCTGTATTATCGCCATTTATTGTTCCTTCATAATAAGAATTTTTGCTTATTTCCATATTTAAAGTTGATATAGAATCAACTACTATATTCCCTTTTGCACTTTGATTATTTAGTGTTAGAGTAACATCACCACCATTAGAACCAGAATTTCCCCATGAATCTTTTTGAATTCTAAAAAAATTGCCTGTAGCATCATTATTTACAATACTATTATTTTCAAGATATATCGTAGCTGTAGTATTAGTAACATATAAAGTATCACCTTTATTTGTTATAATTTTGCTACCTGTGGCTTTAAAACTTGAATTTCCACTGGCAGCATCTCCACTCATTGATTGATATAGGAATATATTTTTATATGTTGTAGATTTTCCGTTAAGCTTAGTATTGTTATCTTCTAATGTACAGTTATTAATCTCAACACTATTTTTACCTTCTATAACGACCCCTTCAGAAGTTTTACTATTTAGTGTTGCATTACTTACTTTTATAGCAGCTGTTGAATATATTGCTGGAGATCCCTGTCCATTTGTAGTATAGGTTCCTCCATTTACACTAACATTACCGCCTCCTCTATCAGTTCTAATTGCCGCACTAGATGTACCAGATGTTGTAACAGTAAGATTAGATGCAATCATAGTTCCACCACCAGTTGTCATTATACCACCTGAATTATCTTTTTTAGTAGTAATTGTAGAATCACTTATAGTTAATGTTGTTCCGTCACTTGTACTATTATTAGTAGTAGCAGAACCTCCATAACAAAATACACCATTAGCTCCTGTTGCATCAGTATTAACTGTTATATTATTTAATGTAAGATTAGCACCATCTTTTGCTATTACTGCAGAGTTTGTTCCATAGAAACTCGTATTATCTCCACCATCCGAATCACCTGTTTTTTCTACTGTTACATTTGATATTTTTACATTTGCCTTATCATCAACTAAAATAGCATTTTCATCCGCTTTACTTGAAGAGTACTCCCCACTACTTATTTCCTCATCTGAATTAAACTCGTTAACAGCTGAATAATCTACAGATTTAGAATTATTATTCATATTGTTTTCGCTAGATTTTGGATCTTGACCAAAATTACCAGGTTTCATATTATTTTCATCTATAGAATCCTTTGTAAACTTTACTAAAATGCAAAGTGTAATCAATAGAACAATAATTATTAGTATTTGACATTTTGTACTTTTACTCATATTTTCACCTCCATCTTAAGTATTTGAATTACTATTATTAGAATCAAACTTTGCCGGTGGCTTTTCATCATTACTTGAATCTGGTTTTTCAGGCGGTTCTTCCATATTGTTTCCCCCTGTTGGTGGTTCTCCCATATTCTCATTTTGATTCATTTCAATATTTTCCGGAGTACTAGATTTTAAACATTTATTATAAATCAAAAATCCTGAAGTAGTAATAATTGCTCCAACTAAAACTCCGATTATAAAATACATAACTTTATCTTTCATAGCATTCTCCTTTCTATATAAATTATTTTACATTAAGTTTATGTATATTATGTGTACAAATTGTAAAAATTTAACACCAAAAAATTCCTATCATGTTGACAGGAATTTCTATACTAATTTAGTTTTAAGTTTTCAAAAAATAATTTATTGTTGATATATTCTTTCGAATCTGGCTTTACCATACCAGCTTTTTCATTATATTCCTTTGATTTGATTAAGTCCCCTAGATGAAAATAACACACACACATACTTAAATAAGGTATGTAATCGTAGTAATCTTTATTATAAAATCCACCATTACTTATATCTAACTTACAGTTTGTAGCTTGATCATACCAAAAAATTGCTTTTTTGTACTCTTTATTATTAAGAAAATAATTTCCAACTAGTGAGCACGCCTCAGCTCTCGGAGTATCATACAAAAAAGTTCTAAATAAATACTCCATTGATTTTTGACTTTCTCCTAAATTAAGATATATATAATATAAATCTATACATGCAGATATTTTATTTTCATTCCATGCATCTTTCATATCAAAAAATTTATTATATTCTAAAATTGCTTTTTCATAATATTTGTTATAATACAACTCTCTAGCGTAATAAAAAGTTTGTCTTGCATCAAGCTCATCACCATCTTCTATCATTTTTTCAAATATTATTAAATTACGTTTGGGATCTGAAGCATGTATCTTTTTATGAGTAATAGCAATATCTTGAGTTATAACATTCCCTTTGGGTGGTATTACTTCATGTATCCTTCCTATCCATTTGTAGTGATTTTCTTTTTTTACGATTCTTTCTCTATAATAACTAAGTAAATCCAAATCATATTTTAACATAATCATATCTACATTACTATCTAACTTAGACTTCATTTCTTTTAATTTTAATCTATCATTTTCCAATATAACATCATCTGCATCAAGCCACATTATATAATCTTTTGTAGCTTTTGAAAATGAGTAGTTTCTTGCTTTGGCAAAATCATAACACCATTTAAAATCATATACTTTATTTGTATATTTATATGCAATATTCTTAGTGTTATCTGTAGAACCGGTATCAACTATTATTATTTCATCTACAATATCTTTTGCCGAATCAAGACATCTTCCAAGAGTATCCTCCTCATTTTTTACTATCATACATAAACTTATACTCGCCATATTTTCCTCCATATTTATATATAATAAATATATGTTAATAGTAAAAATATGTGACAAAGCCTTGAAACAAATAGTTCCAAGACTTTATTTTATAAATATTTATATAATATAAATGCCAAAGCACCTCTAAATATTTTTGAAGCATGTAGTGAAAGTACAAACAAAGGAAAATATCGCACTATATATTTTTTAGAACACTCTATAATAACTTTTGCCTCTTTTTCATTTGTTTTACTTAATAAGTACTCTAACCCTAAATTTAAAGATCTTTTTACAGCGTCAAATTCCAATATACTTCTAAATATAATGGCAATCAAAACAACCATAAGGTAAGTTATCAATAATACTATATTTGAAGTTTTGGTTATAAATTTTACACCTAACAATATTAAAAACATTAATACTTCCACATTTGAAAATAAATAATTTAATATTTGTAAAATTTTAGATTGTATAGAATGTATGCACTCATGTGCTATCAATACAATTCTAGTATATAAATTATCGTTGACTTTATTATCTGAAATATAAATTTTGTCATTCAAAAATACATAATAACTATTCTTTATTTCTTTATCTAATATTACTTTAGTGTCTTTATTATTTAAAGAATTAAGAATGTCTTTACATATAATTTCATTTTCGGGTAATTTTTCAGAATATTGTTGAGATAGTTTATCATTTTCACTCTTTAAAAAATTCATTAAAATTCAATAACCTCTTTTATAGCTTCCCCAACCATTTTTTGCATATCTGCAAGGAGAATGTTTAACCTCATTTCATTTTCAAATAATTTTCTTGTTTGTTCATCTTGTATTAATATTGAATACAAGTTTTCTAATTCTTTTTGCTTTTTTTCATCTACTTTTCCTGTGTTCATGTATTGTATTTGATTTTTAGTTTGTTTTTCTTTGAAATCTTTTAGTCTTTTGTATTTTTCATCATTCTTTTTTATTTCATGTTTTAAAGCTAAAAATTCTTTATATTCCGGTGTGTTTTTAAAACAGCTTGTAAGTTCATTTATTTTATCATAAAAATTCATTTTAATCTCTCCTTTAAAAACATTATATCACAAAATGTTTTTTATGCAAGAAAAGGACAGAATAAGATTAAAAAATAAAGCTACATCAAATATGATATAGCTTTACATTTTGCTTTAATATTCTCTTAATTCAATAAGAGACGATTCTGCCGCCTTTCTTACATACCAATCAATCTCTTCATCTGCAACAATCTTTTTCAAGATTTCAAGGTTGTAAATAAAATTTAGAGTCATGAGCTGTACTTCTGGATCTTTGTCATGCAGAGCAGCCCACAATACTTCCTCATCCTTCTGATGAGCTTCTATGAATTCCTTTTTCCGTTCAAATATTGTTTTGTCTGACATTTGAATACCTCCTAAAATTTCAGTTAGTTTGTGTTTTAGTTACATAATTATATCATTTTTTTATTTAAGAGTCAATAATTATTATATATTGCTTTGTATCTTTGGGTATTTTCCTCAATTTCTTCTAAAATTTTATTACTTAAATTATTATTATCAGTTATATTTTCTACTAAATATATCCCCATGTAATTTTTATTTATATTACCATACAATAATTTTGGAATATCAACTTGATATGTAACAACCTTTGTATAGTCAGGCATATTTTCTTGTTTATATACCACTTTGCTTATTTCAATTCCAGAAAGTAGAGAAAAACTATCTATATTATTATTTGATGAATCTATTAGATTTCCCATTGAATATATACAATATACATGTTTAGTATCATTTGAAAGTTCTATATTATCCTCTGTAAAGCTTTGAAAATTTTGAGAATTTATTCCTATAACTATATCTGTTCCATTTTCAAACAATTCATCTACAGTATTAGTTTGAATTTCGGTAACAAATTTATAATTTTCATCTTTTTTATTACATAAAAAACATATTATTAGATCTACATCATTTTGTTTTAATATATTTATAATCTCTTGCGATTCAACATTATCTGTACCTTGTGTACTTTCAAGGTCTTGTAAAAATATTCCTATTTTAATATTATTCTTTTCTAATATGTAATAACCGTTTTCATAATCTATAGATTTAATATTATTGTTGTTTAAAGTTTCTTGAATATCATTTTGATTTATTTTGCTAATGTTATTTGATATATTTGTAATAGCTAAATCATACTTTTTTACTATTTCTGTAAAATCTCCATTATCCAAACTTTTATTTAAAATTTCATTTGAACAATTTATATTTCCTAATATTCCCAAGTTTAAGCTATATTCCTCTTTAGATTTTAAATCATTTTGAGCTTTACTTTTATTTGCAATTTTATATATAAAATTATATAAAACTGCTTCTTCTCTTGACTTTTCTCCAATAGTATACAATACCAAATTTTTAGTTTCTAAAATTAATATTATAAATATTAAAATTACTATTATTAATACTATTATCTGAGAAAAAGTAATTCTATTTTTCTTATTTTCATAATATACATTATTTTCTTCTTTCATAATCATCACTTATTATTATTTGCTTTATACAGATGATTATTACTCTAATAACAATTTAGATAGTTTATTTGTTAAACTAACATACAAGCTTGATATTGCATTTCAGTAAGTCTATCTTTTTTATTATTTACAAACTCAGTTAAGTTTTGAATTATATTATTTGATTTTACACTATCTTTATTGAATTTAACATTTTTAACAGAGTTATTTAACTTTGAAGATATTTGATTTATTTTATCTAAATCAAAATCGTTATATGCCTGATACCATTCATCACACATCTTTTCAAATTTATCCACTCTACTAGAACACTTCTTTATTCCTTGATCAATTTTATTTATAAAAGCCTTATTATTTATAAATCCTTTCATTTTATCTATAAAATCTTTTACTATATCTGTATTAATATTTAAATTCTTCTTTAAAACTATCTCAATTCCAGCGCAGATAGCATTTGTAAGTCCGCCCTTTATAGCTATATCTTTTACCTTATCTATATTGCTAATTACATTTTTTGGTAGTGATAAAATTTCTAAACCTTCTCTTATACTACTATTAACTGCAGTTTTAACTAAATCCTTAAATCCTTTTGTTTTAAATGAATTTTTTACATCAGATAAAATATCTTTTATATGATCATTTATTGGCATTGCCTTTATAACGTAATCTGCCCCTCTATCAACTATGTTTCTTACTATATTCCCAAATTCTAATTTTACATTTTTAATTTGTACATCCATATCATTATTTAATTCATTTTTTCTTAATAAATTTTTTGCTTCATCTAACATTTGAATTTGCATACTACCACTCCTTATACATTTATACAACTTTTATTATTTTTTATAATACTTTTTAATATTCTAATACTGCTATTCTTACCAGCATATTCCTTAAATTCTAGAAATCTGAATAATTTTTTATAATCTTCCTTAAAACTAATTTTTTCTAATTCACCATTAATTACTGATTCTATTGTAGAACTATAATTAATATTTAGGACTATTTCATATCCTTTAAGTAGCGATTTTAATTGAATATTATCTAATGAATTTTTGGTTATTTTATTCACAATTATTCCTATTTTCTCCCTTGGAATATTATATAATTTTTCAATAACATCTAAATATTTTACCGCTTGTCTTATACTTATATAATTAGGATTTACAACAAATAATATTTTATTTGCAACAGTTAAACTGCTCTTTGTAGCATCTAAAAATATAGGTGAAGATAAATCTATAATTATATTTTGGAAATCATTATTTAACTTATTTAATATGAACTCATAATATTTACAATTTAACCCATCTGCTGTACTAATTAAATTCATGTTATTTGTTAAATATGCCACTCTTTTATTATCCATATCACTAATTAAATAATCTTTTATTTCCATACTAGAGATAAGTTCTTTATCAAAATCATTTACAATTTGTCCTAAATTATTAGAATTTACCTCTACATTGTTAATTATATCTAAAGATGGATTTTCAATATTAAAATCTAAAACTGCTACCTTTTGCCTAAACTCATCTGCAATTTTTTTTGCCAGTATACTTGCTACTAATGATTTACCAGCGCCATTTGTACCATGTATAGCAACTAATGGATTATAAGAGTTTTTCTTAATACTTGTATTTATTACTTTATAAATCATAAATCTATTTTCATTAATTATTTGAAATATTTTTTCTACATCTATATAATCACCTTCTATTATGTTTAATACTTCATTAGAGAGTAAAAATCTTTTATATTCACTATCTAAATTTTCCACAAAATATATAATTTTAACATTTTCACATGCTAATTTTAGATGTTTGATATATAACCTACCATTTAAATTTCCATCTAATGTATCTTTTGTTATTAATACTATATTTTCAGACTTATTCTTAGCCAAATACTCTATTACACTCTCTTTTGTAGAAAAATCCTCTTTATAAACCTGTTCATTATATTTTTTTATAAATTCATTTTTAATGTTTTCATTATCTATTGCTAGTATAATCTTCAAACTTACTCCCCCTCTAATATTTCCTTTTCTAATTCATTTGTTCTTACGTTTAAAAAACTACTATTATAATTAAAATTTATATACATATTTCCTTTATCTAATGTTCCAAGCTTTAGCAATATATCTTCATCATATAGATTTAAACTATTTAATACTTTTATGTCAGAATAATCCATTTTAAACAAAATTTTAAATAGAGAATTATTCAATATAGATTTTCCATAATTTCCATTTTGATAATTAAAAAAATCAGATATATCTTGAGTAATCGTAATAATTCCGGCATTCTTTTTTCTTATTGTTTTAAAAAGAGAAAATATTTCATTTGATAAATTAAAAGCTGTAGAATTAATATATTTCCAGATTTCATCAAAATAAATAAGAGTACTGGTTTCAAATTTTTTTACCATACTAAGCATGTCGTAAAAATATCTAAGAACAATAACAGCTTCTTTAATATCTAAATTTCTTATATTTATACTAGTAAGACTGTTTTTTAACTCAATATTCGTATGACTACAAAATATTTTAAATTTATCAATAAAACAAGTTTTCAATTTGTATTTTAAAGAATCATCTTTTAAATTTTCATAAACATCCATTATAGTCGGAAAACTTTCATGTTTTATAATCTTTTTATTTAAATATATTCTAGAAGCACTAACTTGAGATTTATAAATAGATTCTATATTATCTGTTATATTTTTATCCATATATGAATTATATATAGCTTCCCTCAGATCACTTTCATGTTGATATTCCTCTTTAATATCAATCATACCTAATATAAAACTTGTTATTTGATTTATCTTGGACTTTAAATAATTATCTTTTAAACTATCCTCTCTAGTTATCTCTAAAGGATTTAAAAATTTACCATTATTATTTTTAAAATCTATTTCTTGGCCAGAAAGTTTACTCACAACTTCTGAATATTCACCTTCTGGATCTATAATAAACTGATTTACTCCGTTACAATAATTTTTTATAATAAGTAATTTTATAAAATAAGATTTACCTGAACCACTGCTACCAAATACACATACATTACTATTAAGATATTTTGAATCAAATAAATTTATATAGCATAATTTATTTTCTAAATGTGTATATCCAAATAATATTCCATTTTCATCAATATAATTTTTTGTATAAAAAGGAAATATATTTAGAATGTTTTTGGTAGTAAAATTTTTATATGTAGTTTTAAATAAATTTTTATCAATATAATTTGTTGGTAATGTTGATATATATGAATCTAAACATCTGAAATTTAAAATATTTGAAATAATATTTTTAGAATAAAGTTTACTTTGAAATTCTTTTAATAGATTTAATAAATTTTCTTTATTGGAAGAATAAAGTGTAATGATAAAACTTACGTAAAATATCTCTTCATTTTCAATTTGTATTTCTCTTCTCAAGCTTTTAGCATCTTTAGTTACATTATCTATAACATCAAAATCAATTTGATTTTTTTTAGTATCATTAATTTCAGTCTGATTTGAAGAAATGCTATATGTTAATTCTTTAAGTAACTTAACAGTATCTTGTTTTTTCACGTGTATACTATAATCATAATTTATATTTTTAGGAAAATTTTCTAAAACCTCCAGAAAGCCTGAAATTTTAGGATAACTTTTAATTGACAAAAATCCAACGTAATTATTATCAATATCTAAACATCTAAAATCTCTATTATCAATATATGATGGAATAAAATCTAAATTTGCCACTAATATATTTCCTCCTTAATAACATTTGTTAAAACATTTATATAATATATTTTTTAATTTCCTATCTTCTATTACTCTTTTCACATCACATCCTATTTTGGTTAGTTTTTTTAAAATTCTATCCACATATTCCACAGCTCCATTGTAAGTTACTGCTATATAAAATTTATTAATACAAACTTCATTTTGAATTAAACTACTTTTAACCTCTTTTTTGTATCTATTCAAAAAATTTAAATTTCTTGTAACTAAGCTATTATCACTATTCTCAAATATCTTTACACATTCATCTTCACTTAATTTTTTATTTACATATATAATTTGAAAATCAAAGCTTATCTCTTTTAAAAATTCTTTATAAACAGATAAAATTCTATTTTGAACGTCATTTGTTAAAGTTAATATTTGTATAGGGGTTATTTCATAAATATATACATTTTTTATTTTTTCTTTGTCACTACATATTACCCTCCCATCCTTTATTTTAGTAATTTTGTGCACTTCATTTATACTTTTAAAACTTACTTTTTTTATATAATCACCTACTCTCTTTAATTAGACTAGCACATAAATTTTTGCCTAGCATATAATTAAAATATAATATAAATAAAGGAGATGTTTTTATGAATAATCAAAATGATATGAATTCAATGATGAATTCAAAACTTCTTGAACTTTTATCAACTGTAGACAAAGATAAATTAAATCAAGTAAGTAGAATGGTACAAAACATGTCAAAAGATGATTTAAACAATTTGGCAAAAATGTTTGGAAACGTTACAAATAATAAATAATTATGGAAAATAATAATTTTAATGATCCAAATTCTAACCAAAATGCTTTATTTGATTTAATTCAAAATATACAATCTAAATTAAATGATGAAAATATCGATGATACAAAAAATGATAACACTTGTGACAAAAATACTATTAACAACGAAACAGAACATAACAATAATGAAAAAAATAACTCTAATAATAATTTTGATTTTTCTTCTATAATTTCTATGTTTAATAACTCAAACAATACACAAAATTATTCTGAAGAAAATTCAGGATCAAGTTCAAATTTTAATTTTGACATTGATACAATTTTAAAATTACAAAAAATATTTTCCTCATTAAATGCTAATGATCCAAAGAAAAATCTATTACTATCATTAAAACCATTTTTAAGAAAATCTCGTCAAGATAAATTAAATGAATACATAACAATTCTTACAATTGGAAATGCAATTGGAATGTTTAATAGTAGAGGTGATAAAAACAATGAATAATAACATGTTTTATAGAAATTATAATCCATATTTTAGATATCCATATCAAAATCATATGTTTTATCCCTCTAACTATTACAATAATATGAATAAAGAAAATAATCATTTTGAAAGTGACTTTAACAATGTAAAAGATGAAAAAAATACAAATTTAGATGATAAAATACAAGAAGAAAATAAATCTTTAAATCAAGATGGAAATAAAAAAGGTGAAGAAGAAGAAAACAATAATAGGAGTTTCAAATTTGGGCCAATAAACTTTTGTAACAATAGATTATCAATATTCGGATTTTCATTTGCGCTTGATGATTTAATAATAGTTGCTCTTATTGTTTTCTTACTTCTTGAATCTGATTGTGATTACATTTTAATAATTGTGTTAGGTCTTATGCTACTTGATATAAATTTTAGTTCTTTAAACCTTTTCACCTAACCCATATTCATTGTAATACTCAATCAGTAGTTTATCAATTTCAGTACTAGTCTCATATATTTTATCATATGAGTCTTTTTTTTCGATTTGCTCCTCTAATTTTTGCTTTAATGCATTAATACTATCGACAACCATAAAATCATCTCCTTTTTATATTGTAATATTTATACCATTTTTATAGTATAATGTCAATATTTGTTGGTTAAAAATCGGTCGCAAAATTCGACAAAAATATGCAAACTTTCAATATATAAATACATTTTATACTACATAATTTTGAGAGAATATCAAAAAAATAGTGCCTTTAGCACTATTTTAATTATTTGGATAAATTGTAGAAATTGTCAAATTATCTAACGTAAATAATTTTAAAAATTCTTTTATATCATTTTCATTTATTTCTTTTAGTATTTTAGTTTCTCCATAAAGATTTGTTTCATTTACTATACTATCAATTATTTTTCTATATGTATAATTATAATTATCAATAAGAGCTATTTGGCTTCCTATCATTTTTTTCTTTATAAGTTCAAATTTTGAATGATCAATTCGGTTTAACTTTATATTCTCTATATATTTTAATATATCATCTTTTAATACATCTATCTTTTCTGAAGAAGCTATCAAAAGTGCATGTGAAAACTCTTTTGTTGCTTCTAGTTCAAATTCAACTGGATCATTTATTATTCCCTTTTTATATTCTTCTTCAAAGAAATCACTTGATCTTGAAAAATATAATTCTGATACTATATCAGCTAGTAACTGTCTTTTTATTATCTCATCATTTTTTACTACATCTAACTTGTATCCCATACATATCATAGGCATATATATGTCCATATTTCTAGTTACATTTTTCTGATTTATTTTTGTTTCTTCATGGGGAATATAAGTTTCTATTTTTTTAATTTCTTTTTTAGAATCAAAGTCTTTCTCATAAATTTTTATATTTTCTTCTATCAACGCTACTGTTTTTTCTACATCAACGTCACCAATTACTAAAAAGAACATATTCTGTGCACTATAAAATGTGTTGTAACAAATATATAATAAATCCTTTGTTATATGAGATATACTTTCTATAGTACCAGCAATGTCAACTTTTACAGGATGTGTATTATACATTCCTTTTAAAGCATTAAAATAAACAGCATAATTTGGTTCATCATCGTACATGCTTATTTCTTGACCTATAATTCCTTGTTCTTTTTCAACATTTTCATCAGTAAAATAAGGTGTTTTTATTAACTGAATCAAAAGTTTGATTGACTCTTCAAATTTTTCTATTGTTTCAAAATAATACACAGTTTGATCAAAAGATGTATAAGCATTTGATGAAACACCTATTTTAGAGAATAAATCTAATGCATTAGCACCTTCTTGTTCAAATAATTTATGCTCTAAAAAGTGTGCTATTCCATCTGGAACTTTTAATTTTTCACCTGTTTTTATATCAACAAATTCATTGATTAAAGATCCATATTTTGTTCCAAACATTCCTAATTTTCTTTCAAATCCAGGCTTCTTACAAATATATACTTTCAATCCATTTTTTAAAGTTGTTATATACGTTTCTTCACCAAATTCATTAATTTTTACTTCAAATTTATTCACTAATTTCACCTCCCAAAAAGTATATCATGTTTAACTCTACTCTTTTAGCTATATTAATAACTTGATCTTTAGTAACTTTTTTTATTTGATCAATCATATAGTTAATATCAATAGAATCATCTTCAAAGAAAAATAAGTTTGACATGAACATCTTTGCAAGTCCTACTTTAGAATCTGCTACTTCTAGTAAATCTGACACTAAGCTTTCTTTGGCAGCTTTAAACTCTTCATCACTAATATTTCCAAGTTGCATGTCTTTTAATTCCTTGTTTAGCACTTCCTTTGCCTTTTCATAGTTTTTACTATTTATACCAGCATAAATAATTATAAAATCTTTATATCTATAGTATCTAGATCTAACAGTGTAAGCTAAAGATTCTTTTTCTCTGAAGTTTTGGAATAATTTAGAACTTGGGGTAGCACCTAAAACAGCATTATAAACATTTAATATAAAAATTTCATTAATATTAAAATCTTTTACTCTTAATCCGTAAGTAATAACGCTTTGAACTGTATCGGCTTTTTCCTTTATTTCCTCACATTTATTATCGTTAATAGAATCATGAACATTTGTTAAAAATTCAGAATTTTTATTTACACTATTAGCACTTTTTCCAAATATTTCTTTAGTCATATTTTCTAAATTGTCATATCCGTCTAAGTTTCCAGAAATAATAACACTTATTAAGGCATCATTAATCATTTTATTATAATATTTTTCTAAGTCACCTGAAGTAATACCTTTTACAACATCTTCTTCTCCATATAAGAATGTACCAAATGGTTCATCTCCGCACAATAATTCTTCAGTTCTATTTACAGAATATTTTAATTTATCGTCTTTTCTTGTTAATATTTTTTCTAATATGCTTTGTTTTTCACGTTCAACTAAAGTATTATCTATATTTCCATCCACAAATACAGGGTTATATATCATTGTATATAGGAATTTTAATGCACTTTCTAAAACGTTACTATCACCATCTAAAAACTTATCATTTACAAATTCAATTCTAAATTCTAAGTTAAATAAATCACCTATCTTTTCAATATTAATATCGAAACTTGCTCCATACAATGAATATAAATATTCGCTTATCTCTTTTTGTGACTTATAAACCTTATTAGTTTTTGCAAGTACAGATGATAAAACACTATAATATGAAATATCCTCCTTTTTCACCGGTAATGTAAAATTATATGAAAAATATACCGTCTTAAATTTATTATTATTTATTTTATATATGTTCATAAAAACCTCCTAACCAAATTAAAGCCAAAAGATATTTCTCTTGGCTTTATTTCTTATGCTAATTTTGATTTTACTATTTCGCTAACAAGCTTACCATCAGCTTTTCCGGCTGTTTTAGGTCTTACTTCTTGCATTACTTTACCCATATCTCTTGCAGTTGTTGCTCCTGTTTTTTGGATAGCTTCTTCAACTAATTTTTCTATTTCTTCTTTTGATAATTGTTCTGGTAAATATTTGCTTAATATTTCTATTTCTTTTTGAAGATCTTCTACTAAATCTTGTCTGTCTGCTTTTTTAAAATCTTCCATAGATTCTTTTCTCTTTTTTACTTCTTTTGCAACAATTGTTCCTATTTCTTCGTCTGTTAGAGTTTTGTTATTATCCTTTTCTACTTGTAAGATAGCAGCTCTTAACATTGTAATAGTATTTTTTCTTAATTCATCTTTATTTCTCATTGCATCTTTTAATTCTAATAATAATTGTTCTTTCATTTAAAACACCCTTCCTTAATATTATATAAATAAAATTAAATTATATACTTAATCGCCCTCATCTAATTTTTTTATTTCTTTGCATTTTTTCATATTTAAAATTCCCATAATGCAAAAACATATTGCTGCCACTACTAAAATAGATATTTTCCAAATGTCAGCAGATACTAATAGAACAGCCAAAATACAAAGCACAGTTGTTATTAAATAAAGAATTAATACAGCCTGTCTTTGATTAAATCCCCTCTTTAATAACCTATGATGTATGTGTGCACCATCTGGTCTCAGTGGAGGTTGACCTTTTGCTATTCTTCTTACCATTGCAAAAATTGTATCAAAAAGTGGTACTCCTATTGCAAGTATTGGTGCAATAATAGCAATCATTGTATATCCCTTAGCAAAACCTAAAATTGATACAGTGGCAAGTGTTAATCCTAAAAAATTAGAACCAACATCTCCCATAAACGTTTTTGCCGGATTAAAATTATATGGTAAAAATCCAAGAGTTGCACCAACTAATGTGGCAGTTATAACAATTGCCTCTAAACTAGCAGAAGTTGCTATAAATATAATAAGTAATGATGTAGCAGCAATAGATGCTATTCCTGCTGACAATCCATCAAGACCATCAATTAAATTTAAAGCATTTGTAACTGCTAATATCCAAATCACAGTAACAGGAAAATCAAGCCATTTTAGATCTATCATATCCATATCTAAAAATGGAACCGTAATTCCTGATATTCTGACATCAAAAGCATAAAGTGTTATAGCTGCTGCCATCTCAAATATAAATTTAAATCTTGCTCTAAGTGTAAAAGCATCATCTATAAATCCCATTGTAGCAATTATGAGTCCAGCTATTGCATACCCTACAAATTGTTTTCCAAGTGCAATTTGTGGAATATTTCTAGTTAAAAGATAATATATACCAAGCCCAACAATCATTGATATAACAATAGCAAGTCCACCAATTCTCGGCATTGGTTTAGTATGTACCCTTCTGCTATCCTTTGGAATGTCAACAAATCCAAATTTTCTTGCCATTTTTATTACTAATGGAGTCAGTCCTAAACACAGCAAAAATGATATACCTATTATAACGTATACTAAAGTCATATTTTATTCTTCACCTTCTACATAAGTTCCATCTTCAATCATTTTTATCTTTTGCAATCTTCTTTCATGTCTATCGCCATCATATCCAGTATTTAAAAATATATCAACAATCTCATGAACTCTATCAAAATCTTGACACGTAGTAGTTCTAGCTCCCAAGCACAAAATGTTGGCATTATTGTGTCTTCTACACATTTCTGCTGTATAATCATCCATACAAAGAGCCGCTCTTATTCCCTTTACCTTATTGCATGCAATTGAGATTCCTATACCAGTACCACATATTGCTATTCCTACATTATTTTCATCACTCGCAACTTCAGTAGCCACTTTATAAGCTACATCTGGATAATCATCATTTTGAGTAGAAGTATTATTTTCAACTGATTTAACAGCAATTCCTTTATATCTTAAATAACTTATTATATTCTTCTTCAAGTCTACTCCTGCATGATCTGCACCTATAATAATCATATTAATCACCTAAATATTTTTCTATTAATTTATCCACATTATACACAATTTCTTCAGCACAGTGTTCATATACTTTTTCATCATATCCCCAAGGATCCTCTATATTTTTGTTTTCTACATTTGGGTTTACATATTCTTTTAATGTAAAAATTTTTGAGGAAAGCTCAGGATATAAATATTTAATACTCTCTTTATGACCTTCAGTCATACATATGATAAGATCACATTCTTTTATATTAGAATTATTAATAGGAGTAGCTCTATGTATTGTCATATCTACATCATATTTTTTCATAACATAAATTGCTGATTGTGTAGCAGGACTACCGTAGTAAGCATTTATCCCACAAGACATTACTAAACACTTTTCTTCCAAATTTAAATCATATAATCTTTTTTGCATATATTGATGTGCCATGGCACTTCTACAAGTATTTCCTGTACAAACAAAAATTATTTTTTTCATGTGTATACCTCATAAATACTCTATAATATTACCATACATTATGTAGAATGTCAATTAAAGAAAATAAGTAAACTTAAAATTATACCAATTATATAAAATATAGAAATTAATCTATTACTAGATAACTTTTTTGAATCAGGAATAAGATTACACGCTACAACATAAAGCATTGCTCCAGCAGCAATACTAAGCCCTAAAGATAAGCATTTTTCTGATATTCCTCCTATAATTTTTCCTATTCCAGCACCAAGTCCCATAAAAGACCCAACTAAAGCACTATTAATTATAATATCTTTTAATTTAAAATCGTCTAATTTATTTGTAATTCCAACTACCATACCTTCTGGTTGATATAAAAATAGGCAGTTTTAATCTTTATTTTTGACTAATCTAATATTTAAAATTAAATTAGCCCTATGTGCTTTTTTTTAGATTATTTAATTGTTTAAAATTGAAATACAAATCCACTTGTTTATCTTGGTGAATTTCAATTCTATTGATAATTACTTTCATAATTTCTGATGTTGGTTTACTTAGACTTAGAAAATCCTGTACAACACTTTTTATCTTCTCAGTATCATCTTGTTTTGCATCTTCTTTTTGCTGTTTAATTTCCATATGTTCTTTTTCCTTTTGCTTTATTTCATCTCCAAATTTTTTCAATAATCTTTCATACATTTCTTCACTTATTTTATTATTTAATTTGTCTACATACATTTGATCAATATTGTTATTTATTAATTTTATCTCGTTTTCTAGTTTTTGAAGTATTTTTCCATAATCATATTTTGTCATTCCCTTTTTTACTTCTAATTCTATTTTTTCACTATCTATTTTTTGAAATAAATTTTTAATATAATTAATTATAGTTTCCTCTAAATTATAATAGCTAAAACCATGTGATGTGCAAAGTTTTAATTTTGAATTTCTGCGATAATTGTTACATACCATATAGTAATTACCATTCTTTTTTCCTCTTACTCCTATTTTATGTTTGCATTCATAACAAAAAAGTAAACCGTCTAATAAAAACATATTTTTCTTTTCATTTCTATTATAGTTTTGAACTATTACCATTTTTTGTACTGAATCAAATACATTTTTGTCTATTATTGGCTCATGTGTATTTTCTACAGCGATCCATTTTTCTTCAGGATTGGCTCTAATCTTCCTATTTTTATAACTTATCCTACTTCTTTTATTTTGCACTGTTGTGCCTATATAAACTTTATTTTTTAATATGTTTTTTACAGTTTTATTTTCCCAAAATGTTTCTTTGTTATACCTTGATTTGTTGACTGTCGGAATGTTGTTACTGTTTAGATAGTCTCTTATAGTTCCAACTTGATTTCCATTGGATGCCATATTAAAAATTTTTCTTACAATTTTAGCCTCTGGCTCATAAATTATTAATTTATTTTTATCTGTTAAGTCTTTTGTGTATCCAAGTGGCGTTTTTCCTCCTACCCATTTTCCCTGTTTTTGCATAGTATGTAAAGCTGTTCTAATTTTTTTTGATAAGTCTTTTGAATACATATCATTTAATATTGATTTAAAAGGTGCAATGTCATTGTTACCATTTGATGATTCAAAAGTATCTATTCCATCTGTTACTGAAACATATCTTACATTATTTCCTGGAAACCATTTTTCTATATATTCTCCTGTTTCTATATAATCACGACCTAAACGAGATAAATCTTTTGTTACAACCATATTAATTTTTCCATTTTCTATATCTTTTATCATTCTTTGAAAATCTGGTCTATTAAAATTTGTTCCAGTAAAGCCTTGATCTATATATGTATCTATTAATTGATACTTCCATCCTAATTTTTGTACATATTCTGTTAGTAACGTTCTTTGATTTTTTATACTTTCACTTTCATCATATCCTCTATCTACATCTTCTTTTGATAGCCTTATATAAATTGCTACCTTATATATTGTTTTTTCTATTTGTTCAAGCATTGTTCCTCCCTTCTATGCTTGATAAAAACAATTTGAATTTAATTTTTATTATATCTTATTTAGAGCAAAATTTTAATGCTCAAAAATATCTTTCTTTAAGATATTAATTATTAAGTGTTTTATTACTCCCTCTAATTCTTCACCTTTTTCATCGAAGTATATATTGATTTTGAAAGTTTCACTCATATTAACTCACTCTCCCTATACTATATATACATCTGTTTTCTTATAAAAATTCTCCCTTATTTTAAAATTTTTAAATGTGTGCTCATTTGCTTATAAATAGTTTAAGGGTAGATATGCGATAGTTTTCACTATCACACACCTACCCTAGTGAGTAAAATATGTCATCTATTTTGTTCAAAAGCATTGGTATTGTTGATTTTTTTCATTATAAAAAATGTCCATTTTTCAAGTTTATTTTACCCAAAGATTTGGACATTTTTAACTTATATGTAATTTTATAAAAAGTAAAGAAAGGTTAAAATTTGGTTAAAAAATAAACTACCAATGAAATTATCTTTGATAGCTTATTTTTTTGACAAACAGTTATATTTTACTTACATCAATTCCTAATTTTTTGTAGTTTTCATTAATTTTGGTCATATCTCTATATCTTCCTTTTTTTATTTCACATCTATATGATTCTTTTTCTATATTTTTATCTTCGTCTTTTAACTCCTTTTCTATATCGTATGGAACTCTTACAAACTGAAATGAAATCTCTGAGTTGTATTCTCTACTTTCATATTCTCCCTCAATAATTAGGTAATATGCTCTTGTTGTTTCAAGAGTATTGCTATCCTTACTGTCATTTCTTATTGTATCAAATGAATTTCCTATACTTCCAACATTTATCAATGTTTTGTTATATAGTTTATCCATATATGGATGATGAATATGACCAAATATCACTACATCTGCAATATTGTTTGATATAGTGCGTTCACTTGGTAAAAACATTTCATATTTTGTTTCTATGTCATCAATATTTAAAACCACTTTGTTATTTGCTTTGTTTGTAGCATGGAAAAGTCTAACTAAACTTCCACTAATATAAAATTCATGACTGAATGGTAAATTTGATAAGTACTCTCTGTCTTCTTGGGTAATTAATGATTGATTCCATTTTATTCTTTTTTGTTCTTGTTCTGGCAATTCAGATATATTTTCATGCTTCTTTGAAAAATATTCATCTGTATTTCCTTGAATCACTACATCGCATTTTTCTTTTATTAGTTTTATACATTCATGTGGATGTATTCCTTTTGCAATTGTATCTCCCAAACATATTATTTGGTCTACTTGTTTTTTCTCTATGTCTTTTATTGTTGCTTTTAATGCTTCTAAATTACCATGTATATCAGAAATTATTGCAATTTTCATATTAATTTTTCCTCCTTATATTAGTGCTTACCATTTGTGCCATTGCAAACTATTTGTCTCCTTTCTAAAATTAATACTGTACTTACTTTTATTAATTTTTGTCGTTCTCTACACATATTATAATAAAATCAACATAAAATGTCAATTTCTTTCATATTTATTATTACCTACAAATACTATATTTTTGCTTTTATTATCTTCTATAATTGGAACAATACTGTCTAAAGATAAAAATCTTGTAACTATAAATATTACATCATAAATGTCATTTTCATCTAGCTTGTCTATTATGTTAAAATAATCTACTGTTTTCTTTCCACATTTATGTTTTATAATCAGTCATTTTCAAATTATATTTTTTTATTATTTATATCATAAAAGCAAATATTTATCTGCTTTAAAAATTGTAATTTGGCTCTTACTTATTCCAAGTCATTGTGTATTCTATTTCAGCT